>JAHZOA010000046.1 GCA_020028455.1 Armatimonadota bacterium
GTTGAAGCTCAGCGTCTGATCGAAATCACTCGCCAGCAGATATTGCTTGACCATGAGATCTGACCTCCGAGACTCATTAAAACACAAAGGCCTGACTGGGACACCCTTTCCCAGGGGCATGTCGGTAGAGAAATGGAAGAATCTTTCCTTACCCGAGTCATTCTATCCATGCGCACCCTGCGCGCCAAAGTCGCGGTCGTGGTTCTGGGAACGGTGTTCGGCCTGCTCGCGGTCGTTACCCTGATTCAGGCCTTCCAGCAACAGCGCGTCCAGCTGACCGAGCAGCGCGAAGCCAGCATCGCGGGCGCAAGGGCGTTGGCGCAATCGATCGGGATTGAGCGGTTTGTCCGAACTGAGGCGGTCAGTGCACTCATCAAGCAATACGCACGGACGCCCGGTGTCCAGAACGTTCGCCTCATGAACCGCGAGTATCGTGTGATTGCGGCGTCGAGTACACAGAACATCGGACGTGTGTACCGAAGCCCAGACGTGCAGGAGGCCGTTGAGCACGGCGTCTCCGCGGCCACGGTGACGCGTACCGTTTGGACTCCTGAGTTACGAGTCGTCGTCCCAATTCGCGATGGTGCCGAGCTGGCTGGGGCGCTAGAGATCGAGTTCACGTTGACCGCCGCGCAGGCAGGCCTGTGGACGTTCGTCCGTCGGGCGGCACTCGTCGCGCTGCTCGCGACCGGCGTGCTCACGCTCGTGCTGCTCTGGTCACTCACGCTCGTGGTCGTACGACCGATCACTCGCTACGCGCGTGTATCGCAGGATCTAGCGCGGGGCGATTTCTCTGTTGAGATCCCTGAGCAGGGTCCCGATGAGATCGGCCAGCTGGGCCGCGCGCTCGCCAAGACCCGTGACTCCATGCGCGAGCTCAGCAGATTGTGGAAGGATCAGGACCCGCTGACGGGACTTCCCGGAACTCAGGCGATTCAGCGGGAGCTCCGGCGGCGCATGGAGAGCGGCGAAGGGTTCGTGACGCTCTACGTGGACCTGGACGGCTTCAAGGCATTCAACGATCGCTACGGCTTTGAGCGCGGGGACGAGTTGATCCTCTTCACCGGGCGCCTACTCGCCGAAGCACTGGGGACATACGGCGGGCCCCAGGATTTTCTAGGCCACGCGAGCGGCGACGACTTCGTGCTGATCTTGGACCGCAAAGCGGAGCTCGTGGCCAGGGCGGCCATTCAGCGCTTTGAGGCCGGAGTACTTGATTTCATCGATGAGGAAGACCGCGAGCGGGGACTCATCAGCGGGAAGGACGGCCAGGGGAGGCAGGGGCAGCTGCCGCTGGCAAGCCTCACGATCGTCGGGGTTCCGGTCGCGGCGCGCCACGCGAATATCCTGAAGATCGGCGAGGCGGCGTCAGAATTGAGGACCCAGGCCAAGCGCCAGCCAGGCAGCAAGTTTGTCATGGAACCCGGCAGTAAAGCAGGAGCCGAGCAGGCGTCTTAACCGAGGTCTTCTGTGACCCGGTCATGGGTAAGAGTGGGGGGCAGGTGTACCGACCGGCCAACCCGGTCGAGTCTCGAAAAGGACGGGGTGTCCAACCCTATGCGAATTATTCTCGCGGTAGTTCTCTTTGCATTGGCCGCGACCACTGCGCTTGGTGCCGGGGCAATTACGCCCCAAACCAACGCAACAGTCAAGTCGCTGAATGGCCTCAGCGGCTCGGCGTTTGACGCGGCATTCTTCAAGGCACTTATCCCCGTGCACGAAGAGGCGGTGGAGATCGCGATGGCGGCCACGCTCAACGCCGATCATAAGGACTTGCTGAAGTGGAACCAGCGCATCGTTGAGCGCAAGAACGCGCAGGTCCGACAGATGGTGAACTGGCTGCATAAGATGGGCTCGCGCCCTGGCAAGAGGGTTGTCGGCGTCCAGACGGCGTCGGTGAAGAAGATCCGCACCTTAAAGAGTACTGGGCTGGAGAAGGTCTACATCCCGATGATGGCCTCGCATCTGGACCAGAGCGCCGCGATCGCCGCGGTCGCCTCGAAGAAGGCGAGCAAGCCTGAGTATCGGGCTTTCGCAGCGGGGATCGTGAAGGTTGAGAAGCAGGAATCGAATATGCTTCGAGGCTGGCTCAGAAAGTGGTACGGATTCTAGGCCGAGTTTCCTAGAGCGAAAAGAAGAGGCCGGGCGTGAACAACGCCCGGCCTTCTGATTTCCTCAACGATTTCCAGGCCTGCTTTCGGGGAGGCCAGAGCCTCTCCCCGAACTACGACTACCACGGGGACCCCTCTGGCTCTGGCCTCCCCGGCGCAGGCCCGACATCGCGCGGGGACCTTTTTGGTCCCGCCTCCCTCAGCGGCAGCCTAGAAATAGATGGAGCCCCTCAGGCTAAGACCACCCCGGCGCGGGCCTCAGAGTATTAGCGGGAACGGAAGACGTGGAGCGCGTCGGGGCCGAGCATTGAAAAGAGGACGATGGCGAGGAAGAACATTGGCGTGACCACGGCATAGATCAGGTTCAGCCGCTCGTATCGCAGGTGCATGAAGTACGCCATGATGAGGGCGGCTTTCATCAGGGCCAGGATGATCAGAGAGATGACCAGGAGCGTCTTGGGCACGCGGACCAGGACGATCCCGATCTCCAGCATCGTGATGACCAGCAGCCAGATCCAGGTAGTCAGATAAACCTTGTAACCGCCCGCGTGCGTTTCAGCCAATTGATGTCTCCATCGCCGCGCTTCCGCGCTTCCGTACTGCCGTCAGTTAGATTAGGTAGAGCAGCGTAAAGATAAACACCCACACCAGATCGACGAAGTGCCAGTACAACCCCGCGATCTCAATGCTTTCCGGCTGGATGCGGCCGCGGGCCCAGCGCAGCGCTGTGATTAAGAGGTAGATCACCCCGCCGGTGACGTGGGCGCCGTGGAAACCCGTGGTGATGAAGAACGTGGCGCTGAACTGGGGGACACCCCACGGGTTGCTGAAGAGGCGCGCGCCCTCGTGGATGAAGTGCGACCACTCGTAGTACTGACCGGCGAGGAACAGCAGGCCGCCAAAGACCGTCGCGAGCAAGAATGGGGTGACGCGTTTCCGATCGCCGCTCTTGGCGGCGGCGACCGCGACGGCCATCGTGGCGCTGCTGCAGATAAGGATGAACGTCATCCCACCCACAAGCCAGATGTTGAAGATCCCCGACTGAACCGGCCATCGCCCCAATGAGATCCGCATCACCCCGTACCCCGCCAGCAGCCCCGCGAACGTCAGCGTGTCCGAGACGAGGAACAGCCACATCATCAGTTTTGGCCAGCCAACCGCAAACGGGGACTGCCCGCCGCCCCACGGCGAGGCGAGGATACGTTCCTGATCTGCGACTTCGTGAGCCATCGTCTAGATCCAGAAGAGAAGCACGAGGAGATACAGCCAGAGCACGCCCAAGAAGTGCCAGAACGTGGCGGCCGGTTCGAAGACCGCCTCGACCGAGCCGGTAGTCCGCGTCTTTCCGACCGCGTAAAACAGGGCTATGAGCCCGCCCAGGATGTGCACCCCGTGCGCGCCGGTGAGCAAGTAGAAGAACGAACTGTGCGGACTGCTGGCGAGAAAGATCCCGGTCGCCGCGAGCTGCCGCCACGCGAGGATCTGTCCTGCCAGGAAGACGACTCCCAGAACAGTGGCTATTATCAATCCCGCGCGCAGCCGCGGCAGTTGCTGCTTCAGTCCCTCACGGCGCGACCACTCCAGCAAGAAGCTGCTTACGGCCAGCACAGCAGTGTTGAGCCACAGGATGCCCGGCATCTGCAGCGTCTGCCAGTCGGGTTCCATGCGGCGCGCGAGATATGTACTCGTAAACGCAGCAAACAAGAGCGTCACCGTCGCCACTACGAGCCACACGGCGATCCGCGCCAGGGGCACACGATGCGCATCGCCGTCTCGATCACGGTCCGGTTGACCAAATCCGCGGTCCCATCCGGGACCGGCGGGCCCGCCGGGGGGTCCTGGGCGTTTTCTTTCAAGCGTGGGTGCGGTGGTCGGGGTCATGTCGGCTTGCCGTCTGACTCATCGACCGCTGCGCCCGAGACTGCGGGCACGGCCGGTACGGTCTGGGGGATGAAATCGTCCGTGGCGCCGGGGACGCTGTAATCGTATGGCCACCGATGCACGGTCGGTTCGTGCGCCCCCCAGTTGCCGTGTGGCGGCGGGGACTCCGTCTGCCATTCCAGCGTGTTCGACTTCCAGGGATTACGGTCCGCTTTGGGCCCGCGGATCCAGCTGTTGATGAAGTTGTACGCGAAGATGAGCTGTGCGATGCCGAGTCCGAACGCGGCCACCGAGATGAACATGTTCATACCGGCGAGGCCGCGCAGAAACTCATACTGGGTGGTTGAGAAGATCCGGCGCATCATGCCCGCGGTGCCCGCGAAGTGCATCGGATAGAACGTCGCGTAGATGCCCACGAACGTCAGCCAGAAGTGAATCTTGCCGAGGCGCTCGTTCATCATCCGGCCGAACATCTTCGGGAACCAGTGGTATGTCCCCGCGAACAGCCCGAATAGCGCCGCGCTGGCCATCACAAAGTGGAAGTGCGCGACCACGAAGAACGTGTCCTGGAAGTAGATGTCCACGGCCGGCGACGCGAGAAAGACGCCGGTCAGTCCGCCGGTAACGAACAATGAAACAAATCCGATCGCAAAGAGCATCGCTGAGGTGAACCGGATCTGTGCCCGCCACAACGTTGCCAGCCAGTTGAACACCTTGATCGCCGACGGGACCGCGATGAGCAGGGTGGTGACCATGAATGCGGTGCCCACCAGTGGATGCATCCCACTCGTGAACATGTGGTGACCCCAGACCAGGAAGCTGAGGAAGGTTATCGCCGACAATGAGCCGACCATGAACGTGTAGCCGAAGATCGGCTTGCGGCTGTTGTTGGACAAGATTTCGGACACGATGCCCATCGGTGGAAGGATCAGGACATATACCTCCGGGTGGCCCAGGAACCAAAAGAGATGCTGCCATAAGATGGGATTGCCGCCCTGATGCGTGACCAGCTGGCTGCCGACGACAAGGCCGGAGGGGATGAAAAAGCTCGTGCCCAAATGGCGGTCGAACAGCAGCATGATCACCGCCGCGAACAGCACCGGGAACGATAGGAGCATCAAAATCGCGGTCAGGAACTGCGCCCAGGTCACCAGCGGCAGCCGGCTCATGGTCATGCCGCGGGCCCGCAGATTGAACACGGTCGTGATGTAGTTCAGCGAGCCAAACAGGAATCCGACGATAAGGAGCGCCAAGCTCACGAGCCATAAGGTCTGCCCCCATAGCGAGCCCGGCACCGCGTTGCGCAGGGCAGACAGGGGAGGGTAAGCGGTCCAGCCCGCCGCGGCCGCGCCTCCAGTGACCAGGAACGAAATCAAGAGGATGACGATCGCCGGAGGGTAGAGCCAGTACGACATCATGTTCAAGAACGGGAACGCCATGTCGCGCGCCCCGATCGTCAGTGGGATCAGGAAGTTGCCGAAACCGCCCGAGAGCGCCGTCGTCAGGACGAAGAACACCATGATTGTTCCATGCATGGTCACGACGGCCGGGTAGAAATCTGGCTTCATCTTGAAGTCGGCGAATCCGCCCGGAAACAGCCACTGCGCCCAGTAGAAGTTCCAGGTGGGGAATCCCAACTGCATGCGGATGAGCATCGACAGGAAGCCGCCGATCGCCGCCATGAGCAGCGAGGTCATGAGGTACTGGATCCCAATGACCTTATGGTCCTGGCTGAAGATCCACCTTGTAATGAAGCTCTGCCGGTGCTCGGCGTGCGTGTGATCGTGGGTGACTGTCATGCGTGTATGACTCCTAACTCCTATTTAGTCGCAACAAGCAAGATTCTCTCGGCCTCGCTGCAGCTCGGCTCCAGACTGAATCAATGTACAAAATTCACCGGCCTCGCTACCGGCTCGGCCTCCTCAACAGCGCCGCCGACAAGCCAATCAAAGAACACTAGTGGGCGCCACCTGCCTGGATTAGTGTGACTGATCGGCGAGCCAGGCATCGACGGCGGCCTTCGTGTCCACCACGACCCGGCCCCGCATGATGTAGTGTCCCACCCCGCATAGCTCAGCGCATGCCAGCTCGAAATTTCCGCGGCGCGTCGGCGTAAACCAGAACTGTGTGGTCATCCCAGGCACCGCGTCCTGTTTCACCCTGAAGTTCGGCAGGAAGAAACTGTGGATGACGTCGCTGGAGCGGATCAGGACAACAACGGGTTCATTCACCGGCAGGCGCAGCTCACTGACGATAATGTCATCTCTCCCAGCGGCATCCGATTGATCCATCCCGCGCGGGTTCTGGCGGGAGACAAACCGGGGGGCCGTCCGGCCGAACGCTCCGTCGGGACCGGCGTACCGGAAGGTCCAGGCGAACTGCTGGCCCAACGCCTCGACCCTCAGCGCGTTTCGGGGAACCGGACTGTGCACGCGTGCCCAGGTCACCGCCCCCATGGAGATGAGGGTGATCAGAATGGCCGTAGGCACGAGCGTGTAGGAAAGTTCGAGCGTGCGTGAATCTGGCCAGAAGATCGCCCGCTCCTCGCGCGCGGCCGCGAACCGCCACACGAAAATGCCGAGGGCGAGATTGACGAAGAAGAAGACGAACCCGGTCACGATAAAGGTGGTCGTGATCAACTGGTCGACGTCGGCACCATGCCGCGATGCGACCGGGGGAAACCACCAGCGGGTTTTGGCCCAGAAGGTAGTGAGTACTCCGCCGATGGCCACCATGATAATGATGAGGAGGCCCAACCGTCTGCCGGTTGCCGGGGAGTAGTGCTCAGACAGGTTCGACATATGATGCGATCATAATCGTATTTGGCCTTGCGCGGAGCGACTCCTGCGGTTGGTGTTTTACCTCACGCGGACACGGGCAGCGTGAAGCGAATTGTGGTTCCCTTCCCCGGCTCGCTGGATGCGGAGATCACCCCTCCGTGAGCCGTGACCAGGTTTTTCACAATGGCGAGACCCAGCCCGCTTCCCCGGGAGTCCGGAGATTTGTAGAAGCGGTCGAAGACTCGTGGCAGCTCTTCGGGAGTGATGCCCCGACCGGTGTCCGAGATCACAACTGATACCGAGTCTACGCCGTCATTGAGTTCGCGCGCGCACCTCACACGGATGCTTCCGCCCGCCCGAGTATGCTGAAGCGCGTTTGTGAGGAGGTTAACGAGTACCTGGCGGATGCGGGTCGGATCGATGTCCAGGGTGGGGAGGCCGGCTTCAAATTCCGCACCGATGGTGACCCCCGCCGCCTCTGCCTGCAGGCGGAATGCCGCGACTGCATCTTCGATCAACTCCGTAAGATCTGTGGGCTCACGTTGCAACTCCAATGCGCCGGTCTCAGCAAGCGCCAGAGTCCGCAGATCCTCGATCAGCGTGGAGAGGACGCGCGTTTCTTCTAATACAGGTGCCAGATGGGCGTCGTCCCGCGGGTAGACGCCGTCCAGCAATCCTTCGAGATTTCCCTGAATCACAGCCAGCGGCGTCCGGAGTTCGTGCGTGATGTCCGCCAGCAGACTTCGGCGCTGCTCCTCGTGAGTCTGCACGCGCGAGGCCATCTGATTGAACGCGCGCGCCAGGGCCTGGACCTCCGGTGGACCCTGCTCGTCGACGCGAACTGCATAGTTGCCTTCGGCGACCCGCCCCGCGGCCTCGATCACATTGCCCACCGGCGTGGTCACGCCCCGAAGCGCGCGCACGGCCGCAATGACCCCGATCACAACCAGAACGAAGAAGAAAAAGCCGAATGGCCCGAGGAAGTGAGGACGTCCGTCGAAGGCCGGATTGCCAAATGGCGGCCCCCCGCCGAATTTGCCCATGGCGAGCCAGCCGAGAAATCCCAGAAAGCCGATCGCGATCGGAACTAGCAGAAACAGTAACGCCAGCAGCAGGGCGACGCGCCAGAGGAATCGCCCCCGCATCCGGCGCCACCGCCACGACGGACCGGCCGGCGGCCAGGGCTCATCCGCGGGCCACCAGGGTGGGGGATGTTGGGGGACTTCGTGTCCGTGCTGCTTGGGCATCAGGGATCGGCGAGCTTATACCCCACGCCGTGGACCGTCAATAGATACCGCGGCCGCCGGGGATCGGGTTCGAGTTTCCGGCGAATGTTCTTGATATGTGCGTCGATCGCCCGCTCATACGATTCAAATGCCACTCCGTGCAGAGTATCGAGCAGTTGGGCGCGTGTGTACACCCGTCCGGGATACCTGGCCAGCGTGGCCAGCAGTTGAAACTCGGTGGACGTAAGTTCCACCGGTTGGTCGCCAACCGTCACTCGCATACGGGGAAGATCGAGGGCAAGAACGCCGATGTGGAGCACATCGCCGGCTGTTTTCGCCTGCTCCCCGCGCCTCAGGACGGCGCGCACGCGCGCGACAAGCTCCTTCGGGCTGAAGGGTTTGGTCATATAGTCATCCGCGCCGAGTTCCAGGCCAACCAACTTGTCGGCTTCTTCGCCGCGAGCCGTCAGCATGATGATCGGAATCGTTGATTCCTTCCGAAGGGATCGCGTGACGTCCAGGCCGTCCATGTCCGGAAGCCGAAGGTCGAGGACGATCAGGTCCGGTCGCTCACGCGAGGCAAGCGCGAGACCTGATCGTCCGTCGGCCGCTGTCAGGACAGAGAAGCCGCCGTGCTCGAGATAATCTCGAGCCAACTGCACAATCTTCGGCTCGTCATCGACGACGAGCACAGTGGGCATGACTTGCGATTCACATCTTCTGCCCCTGTTCCTTCATCGACTCGTGCGCCTTGCGGTGCCACTCTTCATATCTTCCAGCCCCGTTTGGTCCACGCCAGCCCCAGAACAGTCCCTTGAAGAGCGCGAAGATGAGGAAGAAGAACAGCAGCGGGAACAGGAAGCCGAAGAACCCGAACCCAAAACCATACGGCCGGTAGCCGTACGGACCGTGATACGGGCCGGGCATGGGACCCGCGCCGGGTCCCGGCTCCCTTTCGCTCTCCGCAAGGCCGCGCGCCACTCCCGCGTGAAAGGCGTTGTTGGCAATTGCCGCAACCACGGCAACTCCCACAACGACCAGCAGAATTCCCAGGATGATCCGTCGATTCATTGTCGTCTCCTCTTCTAGTCTGATTCACCCCCAGTGTGCGACACAGTTGTGAATTGGCCGTGAACGCCAGACGGAGAGCTGATGGAGGTGCCGGTGTATACTGAATGGGTGCGAGGCTTGGAAGTAGCCACACTTTCAGTTGGGGGCCTGCAGGTCTCGTACTATCCGCTGGCGGCGCTGTCCGATAGGATGACGGTTGGACCGCGCATGCCGGTTACCGTGAAAGTGCTGCTGGAGAATGTCCTCCGCAACGCCGGCCGGGCGCCATTCTCTGAGAAAGATGTCGACACGCTACTCGCTTGGGAACCCGGAACTCCGGGACGAGAGTTTCCCTTTCTCCCGGCGCGGGCCATTCACCAGGACTTCACAGGCATCCCCGTAATCGTAGATCTTGCTGCGATGCGCGACGCGGTCGCGCGATTGGGTGGGGATCCCAAGCAGATCAACCCGATCGTGCCTGCCGATCTCGTGATCGATCACTCCGTCCAGGTCGACGTGTTCGGGGTTCCGCAAGCCTTCCAGTTGAACGTTGAGCATGAGTACCGGCGCAACATGGAACGCTACATGGTCCTGCGCTGGGCGCAGCAGGCGTTCACCAACCTCCGCATCGTTCCACCCGGCACCGGCATCGTGCACCAGGTCAATCTTGAATATCTGGCTACCGTCGTCGCGACACGCAGGACCGATCACGGAGTCGTGGCGTTCCCCGACACGTTGGTCGGCACTGACTCCCATACCACCATGATCAACGCGCTCGGCGTCCTGGGGTGGGGGGTCGGCGGGATCGAGGCTGAGGCAGTGATGCTCGGCCAGCCGATTTACTTGACGAAGCCGGTGGTCGTTGGCCTCAAGCTTACGGGCGAATTGCCAGACGGCGTCACGGCCACTGATCTCGTGCTCACTGTCACCGAACTTCTGCGCAAGGTCGGCGTCGTCGGAAAATTCGTGGAGTTCATTGGCGATGGTCTTACCTATCTCACGCTGCCCGACCGCGCCACCATTTCCAATATGTCGCCTGAATACGGCGCGACCGCCGCGCTCTTTCCGATTGACAACGAGACGCTCACGTACTTGCGCCTGACCGGGCGCAGCGAGTCACACGTCGAGCTGGTGGAGACTTACGCTCGGGCCCAGGGTCTGTTCCACACGCCGGGCGCGCCGGATCCTCTCTTTGACCAAGTGGTCGAGCTCGATCTTTCCGCTGTGCGACCCTCGGTTGCCGGACCGCGTCGTCCTCAGGATCGCGTCCCGCTGTCAGACGTGCCCGAAAGCTTCCGCGCGTTTGCGGAGCAATTTGTTGGTACACCTTTGAAAAAAGTCACTCCCGGTGACCCAAGTGAAGGGACCGCTCTCGCTGTCGCCGAGCGCCCGCCGGCGACGAAGGTGGAAATTGATGGCCGCGGGGGCAATGTGACGCACGGCTCCGTAGTGATCGCGGCGATCACCAGCTGCACCAACACCAGCAATCCTCAGGTGATGATCGCCGCAGGGTTGCTGGCGAAGAAAGCGGTCGAGCGGGGCATGCTTACCCCTCCCACCGTGAAGACGAGCCTCGCGCCCGGCTCCGCTGTCGTCACCGCGTACCTCGAACGCGCCGGCCTGACGCCCTTCCTCGAGGCGCTCGGGTTCCATCTGGTGGGATACGGCTGCACCACGTGCATCGGGAACAGCGGCCCGCTCCCCCAGCCCGTGGCCGATGCGATCGATGCGAATGCGTTCGTCACGGTCGCCGTCTTGAGCGGCAATCGCAACTTCGACGGCCGCATTCACCCGCAGGTGCGCGCGAGTTACCTGGCATCGCCGCCGCTGGTGGTGGCTTATGCGCTGGCCGGAACTGTAGACGTGGATCTGTCCAAGGATCCGCTGGGGAGAGATCGGCATGGCCGCCCGGTGTACCTGTGGGAAATCTGGCCGAGCGCCGACGAGATCAAATCGACTATTGCGAGCGCCGTCTCACCCGAACTTTTCCGGACGCGTTATCGCGACGTATTCCACGGGGACGACACGTGGCGGACCCTGCCGATTCCCGAGAGTGAAACATACCGGTGGAACGCAGATTCCACCTACGTGCAGGAGCCGCCGTACTTCGCTGGACTGATGCCCGTCCCGGACACCCCGCAGGACATTCGAGGGGCGCACGCGCTCGTCTGGGTCGGCGACTCGGTGACCACCGATCATATCTCGCCGGCCGGCGCGATCGCGAAAGACAGTCCGGCCGGGAAGTACTTGATCGAGCATGGGGTGCCGCCGATCGAGTTCAATACGTACGGTGCACGGCGCGGCAACCACGAGGTCATGATGCGCGGAACGTTCGCAAACACGCGGCTGCGCAACCGGCTGGCGGGAGGAAAAGAGGGCGGCTGGACGGTGCATATCCCCTCGGGCGATGCGATGACGATCTACGACGCGGCGATTAGGTATCGGGCCGCGGGCACGCCGTTGATCGTGATCGCAGGAAATGAATACGGGGCCGGGAGCTCGCGCGACTGGGCCGCGAAGGGCCCGCGTCTACTGGGCGTGCGTGCCGTGATCGCGGAAAGTTTCGAGCGCATTCATCGCAGCAATCTTGTAGGAATGGGCATTTTGCCGCTGCAATTCTTGCCCGGCGTCAACGGCGATACGCTCGGTTTGGATGGCAGCGAGGTCTTCCACATCACCGGCATCGCCGCAGGGCTGACGCCGCGCATGACGGTCACGGTACGCGCGCGCAAAGCGGACGGGACAGAGCGGATATTTGAGGCGCTCGCGAGGCTAGACACGCCGATGGACGTAGAGTACTTCAGACACGGCGGCATCATGCCGTACGTCGTCCGCCGGCTGGTTGCTGATGCGGGGAGGCGACAGGGGTGAAACAGGTAGCGCAGGTGCTGATCGTTCTCTGCCTGACGATACTGGCTTCACCCGCGCATGCCTTCGAATCTCGGGCCGGGAGCTCCGTAAACATCAGTGATGCTGTGCGTGACGATCTGTACGCGGCGGGGGGTACCGTAGAGGTTACGGCGGAGGTCGATGGCGACGTCGTCGCGTCCGGCGGGACTATTATCCTCAGTGGTCGCACGAACGGTGGCATACTTGCGGCGGGTGGCACCGTGCGGATCGGCGGTACAGTTGGCCGTTCCGTGCGAGCTGCCGCGGGCACGCTCATGGTTGACGGCCGCGTGGCTTCAGACGCCGTGATTGCCGGAGGCAACGTCGATGTGGTCGGTCAGGCGATTATCGGCCGCGACCTTGTCGCCGCAGGAGGAAACGTCGAGGTCGCCGGCGGCATCGGGCGCAATGCGATCCTCAGCGGCGGCAACGTGACGATCGGGGGCACCGTGCAAGGAAATGTCGAGGTGCAAGCCGGGCGCCTGGTAATACTGCCGACGGCGCGGATTGCCGGCGCGCTTCGTCATAATGGCGACGCACAAGTGGACATTCAGGAGGGCGCGCAGATATCCGGCGGCGTGCAGCGCACAAGCGCCATGCGACGGCGGGGACCTGTGGCCATTGGTCTGGGCGGTCGCGTCGTCGAGTTGCTCTGGCTTCTTGTCGTGGGTTTTGTGCTCATTGCGCTCGCGCCGGGGGCGGTGTGGCGGGTGAGCGCACGCGTGGGGAGACATTTCTGGATGAACCTGCTGACCGGATTTATTCTCCTCGTAGTGGTACCGGCGGCTGCAGCCCTGCTGCTGATTACGGTCGTGGGGATTCCGTTGGCGGCGCTGACGATCGCCTTCTACTTGGTCACGCTTTACTTAGGGCAGGTTGCTGTCGCGGGATGGGCGGGTGCACGCATCGTCAGCGGTCTGCAGCGCGGTGGCGCGGGTTCGCCTTATCTGGCGTTCGGGATCGGCGCCATTGTGCTTGTGGTGCTCTTCGCACTTCCCTTCCTGGGTCCAATCGCGAGGCTGCTTGCCCTTCTGGTTGGGTTCGGGGCGCTGTGGGCAGCGGCGTGGGGATTGCGTAGACCGAGTGCGCTCGCGGCACCACCGAGCACCGGCGCCTAACGTCGAGCAGCTCCACAATCCCAGTTTGATTGAAAGTGTGAGAGGGGC
>JAHZOA010000268.1 GCA_020028455.1 Armatimonadota bacterium
TCTCGTCGCCCGAGAGCTTGCCCTCGATCCTGTTGAGGTGCGGCGCAGGAATCTGATTCCTTCAACCCGCTTCCCGTATGAGACTCCGACGGGACTGGTCTACGATTCAGGTAACTACGAACGCGCTCTCAACAGGGCATTGGAACTCTTAGATTTCGATAAGTGGAAGAAGCGGCGGCAAGAAGCCCGAGCGGCCGGGCGACTCTTGGGAATTGGCGTTTCCGTGTATGTCGAGCGAGCCGCGCCGGCCGTATGGGAGCGCACCGACGTGCGAGTGGATCCCGACGGTCGCGTACGCGTGCGTCCCGGCTCATCGTCGCACGGGCAGGGTCACGAGACGACGTTCGCGCAGATTGCTGCCGATAATCTCCAGGTCGATCTCGATCGAATAACCGTGGAATTCGGCGATACGGCTCAGATGCCCGAGGGCATGGGCACGTTTGGCAGCCGTTCCACAACTCTCGGAGGGTCCGCGCTGGTTTTGGCGCTCGACGAGATTCGGGAGAAGGCTAGTAAGATCGCTGCGCATCTCATGGAAGCGGCCCAAGGCGACATCGAACATGCGAACGGCGAGTTCGCGGTTCGTGGAAGTGCCGGCCGCTCGGTGAGTTTCGATGACATCGCTGCCGCAGCGTATCGGCCTGAGAGCCTTCCTCCCGGCGTGGATCCGGGCCTCGAAGCAACGGGACGCTTCCGCATGACAAATCCTGTATTTCCTTTTGGCGCTTACGCGGCCGTTGTGGAAGTGGAGCGAGAGACCGGACAGGTGATTATTCAGCGATTTGTCGCCGTGGATGACGCCGGACGCATCATCAATCCATTGCTTGCTGAGGGACAGGTAATTGGGGCCACTGCGCAGGGCCTGGGGCAGGCCCTCGTAGAGGAGGTCGTCTACGATGAAAACGGCCAGATGGTGACCGGCTCACTCACAGAATACGGCCTATTGCGAGCGCCTCAGGTTCCCACGGTGCACAGCGACCTGCTGGAAACGCTCTCGCCGTTGAACCCGTTGGGCGCACTTAGCCGGGGAAGGTCGGCGGAGGTCAGGAACCGTCAGCGTGATTAAGTTCGCCACCACCAGGCCGGCGGCGATCACGTAGAACACGAAAATTAGTCCGAACCGGTCCGCGAGGATTCCACCCACCAGTGGCATCAGCGTCGAGAACATTGCCTGTGTGGTGAAGAGCGCGCCGACCGTCGTACCCTCGTATCGATGCGATCGGTCAGCGTGCCTGAAATCGGGGTGGCAATCATCCCCGAAACTTGCACGACCGCGAGGTAGACGCCCAGGAGAACGGCAGGCACCTTCACGTCGTTCACGAGATACAGCGGTAGAAAGCTGATCAGTCCGTGCTGTGTAAACGAGCGAATACCCGACACAAGCGCGAGGATCAGCAGATTCTTGTTTTGCGCGAGGATGCGCAGGCCGGCAAGGTAGCCGACGCCCTTGGCAGCACTCGGCACCGGTTCGATGTACTGGCGGCGTATTCGAGTAATTGTCCGCAAGACAATGATCCCGACCAGGATCCCCGCCGCGAGGGTGACCGAAATGACCTGCCGCCAGGTCAGGAAACCCAGCAGCGCTCCGGCCAATAAAGGCGTTACCGTGTCGCCCAAATTGGAGCCAAGTTCATGAATGGCGAGCCCATATCCGCGGCGGGCCGGATACATCTCGGAGATGGATGTGATGGCGGCGGGATGCCAGAGAAATGTGGCAATGCCCATGAGTCCAAAACACAGCACGATGACCCAGTATTGTGAGGTCGCGCTGATGATCAAGTACGGTACTGAGACACCGAGCAGCGATAGCCCCATGAGCAGGCTGCGCCGCCCTACGGTATCCACGATGATGCCAGCCGGGATGTTAACGATCGCGCTCATGAACTGGCGGGTGGACAGCATGAGTCCGATCTGGCTATATGTCAGGCCGAGGTCCCTTGCAAGGAAAGGCAGCAAGATGTAGAGGGCCGCGGTGTAGACATGCGTCATCGCATGGCCCAGCCCAATCGCCCACATCCCTGCGTTGGCGCGGTCGGGCCGTGGCACGCGTTGCCAGAGGCTGGTTGATGCCGTGTTCACGCAGTCTCGGTGTCCGGCGGCTCCAGGCGAATAGCAACGCAGCGGTCAGCGCGGAACGACAACCGCACTCTGTCGCCTCTTCGCTTCACGAACGAGGGGTGCAGCCGGGCGCGCAGTTCGAGGTCGCCGACGGCCAGGCGGCAGTCCACCGATTCACCCAGAAACACCACCTGCCCGATCGAGGCATCCCACGCGTCTTTCCCGGCGCTGTCGTCATCGACGACGACGATGTCCTCAGGGCGCACCGAGACGAGGACGTCCGTCGCGGGACGGCCGTCCGGTGGCACCACGCAGGCGATGGAACCGTAAGGCGTCTCTACTCGCCACAGTCCTCCCTCGACGGAACCGGCGATCTTTCCCGGGATGAGATTCATCGAGCCGATGAACTCGGCCACGAAGCGGTTGGCAGGGCGCTCGTAGATCTCACGCGGGGTCCCGATCTGCATGATCCGACCCTCGTGCATGACGGCAACGACGTTGCTCATCGCCAGCGCTTCGATCTGATCATGCGTGACGTACAGGGTGGTGATGCGCAGCGTCCGCTGCAGCTGTCTCAATTCCAGACGCATTTGTTCGCGCAGTTTGGCATCCAGGTTCGAGAGCGGCTCATCCAGCAGCAGCAACGT
>JAHZOA010000047.1 GCA_020028455.1 Armatimonadota bacterium
GTAAGGGCTTGGGCTGTAACGTAATACCAGCGGTCGGGCGGAAGGTCCCTAAAGAGGAAGCTTCCGTCCTCCTCGGTTCGGGTCCGAGCGTATGAGAGCTTTTGCTGAGTCTCAGGGCTGCTGATCACGATGTCCAGATACATGTGGGCCAGATGTGGAATATAGGTGCCATGTTTCTCGATGACCTTCCGCTTGACGGAGTCGACATCGAGGGGGCGCAGTAAGAGGTACACCCGTGCGCCCCCACAGGGGATCACGGCGTCCTTCGCCAAAAGGCCGATCCGGCCTTCGATCGTCCCGTTGGCGATGGCCAGTTTGAAATACTCTGGCTGACTTCGCCTTAGGAAGATACGGTGCTCCAGGCAGAGCTAGGCAGGATGGGCGATATCGAAGCTTAAGGAATGCCCCCAGTTATCTTATGCCCGTAGGTCCTCTTGCTAGTCTCCTCTCGCCCCCTGACTGCCTTTCCGCTGAAGCCACGCTTCCAGATCAGGGAGCGGCCAATTAGCGGCCAATTATTGATAACCCGCTCCAAGGGCGCACCCGCGGTCACAAGGTGCGCGACCGCGATGTCAACATAACGCGGCTACAATCTCTGAGTTTGTCATGAGGAGCAATGCGCTGGGTAAAAGGTTAGGGGTCCCTTAAACCTTAGACCTAATACCCTTTACCTTATATAATTGATCTAGTCTGCTCTATGCAGTCACGTGTGATTAATATGGAACAACTATCCGCGGTGGACATCAGCAAAGCCCTCCTGCAGCGCGTTTCGGCTGCATACGTGTCGACGTTTCCGCCTCGCGAGTGCGGGATCGCGACCTTTACGCGAGATCTGACACGCGCCATCCAGATGTATAATCCCCTTGCGCGTCCTCAGATTGTCGCCCTCAACGACGAGGCCGAAATCTACAACTATCCCGGGCATGTCCGCTGGCAGATCGCCGGGGAAGATCCCGAGAGCTACCGTGAGGTCGCGCGGGCGCTCAATGCGTCACCGGTCGACGTCGTCAGCATCCAGCACGAGTTCGGGATCTTCGGAGGCAAATGGGGGGCCTATCTCCTCGTATTCCTCAAGGAGTTGCGCAAGCCCGTGGTCACGACCTTGCACACCGTGCTGCCGAATCCACCTCGCGCCGCGGTGGACATTATCCGCGCGCTCTACGCGCGCAGCGCCGCGACCGTGGTGATGACCCCGGCCGCGCGGGAGATCCTGGATCGCGACTACGGGATCGACGGCGCACGGTTGCGGATCATTCCCCATGGCGTCCCCGCGGTCTCAATGCAAGACCCTACTGAGGCGAAAGCGCGGGTCGGTCTCTCCGGCCGCATGGTCGTGTCCTCATTTGGCCTCATCAATTCCGGCAAAGGGATCGAGGACGTGCTCGATGCCCTCCCGACCGTCGCGGCGCGTTTCCCCCAGCTGCTGTATTTGGTGCTGGGCGAGACCCACCCCGTGGTTCGGCGCGAGCAGGGCGAGGAGTACCGCACGCGGCTCGTGCGCCAGGTCCACCGGCTGGGCTTGGAGCCCTACGTCAAGTTCAACAACCGCTTCCTCAGCGACGATGAGCTCGTGCGGTATCTGATGGCGACCGACATCTACATTACCCCCTACCACAATCCGGATCAGATCGTCAGCGGGACCCTATCCTATGCAATGGGCTGCGGGCGTGCGATCGTCTCCACCCCATATCTGTACGCGAAGGATGCGCTGGGCGAGGACCGTGGGGTGCTCATTCCGTTCCGCGATCCGAAGGCGATCGCTGACGCGCTCACCCGGCTTCTGGGGAATCCTGCGTTGCGCCAGCAAATCCAGCAGCGGGCGTTCGCGTACGGGAAGCAAATGCGGTGGCCGCGTGTTGCTGCGGCATATCTGAGTCTCTTCCGCGAAGTGCGCATGCATGCGGACGAACGCGGCGCGGCCGTCGCGTCGTACTAGGAAACAGAAAACACCACCTACGGCAATCATCGATGAGACTCCCACCCGTTAAGCTCGACCACCTCGAGCGGCTGACCGACGGTACGGGAATTCTCCAGTTTGCGGAGTTCGGGGTCGGCGACCCTCACAGCGGCTACACCACCGATGACAATACCCGGGCGTTGATCGTTGCGGCGAGGCTTCCGCGTGGCCCGGCCCGTGAGCGTCTGGCCAGCACGTATTTGAAGTTTCTGCTCTACGCGCAGCGCGCCGATGGCACGCTCGCGCACGAGGTTTCTTACGAGCGGTCGCCGTCCCAGCTAGGCGCGTCAGATGATGGCTTGGGCCGATGTTTGTGGGCGTGCGGCGAAGTCGTCGCCTCCGATCTGCCCGAGGCGATGAAGGGGGCCGCGGCGTCCATCTTCCAGCGGGCCTTGCCTCATCTCACAGGCATCCGGCACCCGCGCGGGTGGGCAAACGCGATCCAAGGTTTGGCCCTATGGGCGAGCCACGTGGACGCCGGCATGGTCTCGGACGCGGCCGCGAAATGCGCCGAGGACCTATTGTCCCGAATCAAGCTGCACTCGGTCCCGGAATGGGTCTGGTTCGAGGACATCCTGACCTACGAGCCTGGACGTCTGCCGCTGGGTCTGCTCTACGCTGGCGCGCTCACGGGTGATAACCGGTATCTGGAAGTAGGGGAGCGTGTGCTCGCCTTTCTTGAGCGCACGCTATTCGAGGTCACCCCGCGGAGGCGAGTCTTCTCAGCCATCGGAAACCGCGGATGGTACCGGCGTGGCGGCGCGAGGGCGGTCTACGACCAACAGCCTATCGACGCGGCGAGCATGGTCGAAGCCGCGACCGCGGCGGCGGTCATGACGAAAGACCCGCGCTACCGTTCACTGGCCCGTGACGCTTTTGCCTGGTTCCTCGGAGCAAACACCGTAGGAATGCCGCTGTACGACCCAGAGACGGGAGCTTGTCATGATGGGCTCACACCACACGGCGTGAACCTCAACGCAGGGTCAGAATCGACGATCTGCTACCTCATCGCGCGGCTGACGGTTGCAGCCAGGGAGCACCTGATCAGCCGCTTGCTCGCCGGACGACCTCGAGCTCTCGAACTTCGCGGCGTGCGGCGCGTAGAAAGTGCACGGGAACCTCCGGCGCAGCACTCGCCACCTGTGAGGCCCACCGCATGACCGCTTCCCGTGACACCGATGCGGCCCCGATAACGCTGTCCGCGCTGCCGTAGTACACGAAGTAGTGGTCTCCGAGCTCGACGGCTCCGCACGTAAACACCACGTTAGGCACTAGGCCTTCCTTCTCATATGACTCTGTCGGCTCCAGAATGGGATTGTGTGCGCGCGCCAGCACGTGGCGGGGATGCTCCAGGTCGAGGAGTGCCATTCCCAGGCGGTATGTCCGCTGCATGTCCACTCCGTGATAGAAGAGAAGCCAGCCATACGGCGTCCAGAGCGGCGGCGCGCCCGCGCCGACGCGGTTGTTGTCCCACATGTCGGGCCGGATCTCGAGCAGCGGCCCGAGATTGTGCCACCGCCTCAGGTCCCGGGACACGCCGAGATGCACGTTGGGGAAGATGCGGTGCAGGAGGTAGTACTTGCCCCGGATCTTGGCAGGAAACAACGCGCCGTTCTTGTCGTCCCACTGCTTGAACGCCAGCCCGATCCGGCGGAAGTGCTTAAAGTCTTTGGTCGTGGCGATCGCGATGCGCACGCGCCACGGGACCCCCACATCTGTGAATGGGGAGGGGCGGGTGCGCCGGACCGGCTCAGTAGCCGGATATAGCGACGCGGCAGTGTAACAGATGTAGTACCGGCCGTCGAACGCCGTGACGCGCGGATCCTCGGTACCCAGGCGCTCCCACTCGTTGCCCACCTCCGGCTCGAAGACGGGGCGCGGGCTGCGTTCGATCACCTCCACGCCGTTGCGAAGACGGGCAAGGCCCAGGCGCGAGATCCAGTCCGCGCCCTGCGCACGGTAGAGCAGGTGGACGTCGCCTCGGTAGATTGTGGCGCCGCAGTTGAATACCCAGCGGTCTTCCCACCAGTGGGACGTTGGGGTCAGAATCGGGTTGGCAGAGTGTCGGTTTAGTGGTGGCGCGTCGAACATTCCGTCCTCCATGTAGTCTCTACGTCCAGGAAGATTCATTTGTGCCAAGTGGGGCACACCCTTCTGTCTTGTGCCCATTTGATGAGAATTTTTGTCCAGGGAGTAGGCGATTTTGTAACAATTCAGCGGGACGAGAGACCGGCGGGAGGGGGTTGGCGGCGATCCCCACCCCCCGCGGTAATGGAGTTATCGGACAACGCGGACGAACTCATCCATCGGTACGGCGGCCAGCGTTTCGATCCTCACGCTTCCTCGGGCTCCGAGCTGGATAGACGCCTTCATGACCGTGGCCAGGTCGGGGGCCTCGACGATGTTGACGAAGTCGTACGCGCCCAGGACAGCGTACTGCTGCAAGACACGGACGCGCATCCCCTCGAGTTCTTTGTTCACTTCCTGGACGCGGCCCGGGTTCTTCCGGATGGTCTCGGCACCTTCTTCAGTCAGTCGGCTCAGCATGATATAGGTCGCCATCGGTCCCTCCCTCGCACCATGATTCGAGCCAATCAATATTCCGCGAAATGGAATTCGTCCCTGCAGGCGCTAGCCTGCAGGCGCTCGCTCGAAGCCTAGCGAACCTCACCCACCAACTGTGAGGCGCGAAGCATGAACGCCGTGAGAATCCATCAGCCGGGCGGGCCGGACGCGCTCCGCTACGAAGAGGTGCCGACTCCTCTTCCGGCCGAAGGTGAGGCGCTCGTGCGCCTCCGGGCTGTCGGCGTGAACTTCATCGATGTCTATCATCGCAGCGGCCAGTATTCCCTGTCGTTTCCCGCCATCATTGGACAGGAAGGCGCCGGCGTCGTTGATTCCGTGGGGTCAGGCGCCACAGAGGTGACGCCGGGAGACCGTGTGGCGTTTGCCAATGTGCCCGGCTGTTACGCAGAATTCGCCACGGTCCCGGCCTGGCGGTGCGTGAAGATTCCCGCCTCATGGACATTCGAGCAGGCGGCAGCGGCGATGCTGCAGGGGATGACCGCGCACTACCTCAGTCACACGACCTATCCGATCAGACAGGGTGACACGGTGCTGGTGCATGCAGCGGCGGGCGGGGTCGGCGCGCTCCTCGTACAAATGGCCAAGCGCCGGGGGGCCAAGGTCTTGGGGACGGTTTCATCCGAAGAAAAGGCTCAGGTTGCGCGTGAAGCGGGCGCGGACGTGGTAATCAACTACATAAGAACCGATTTCGTCCCCGAGGTGAAGCGGCTGACCGATGGGCAAGGCCTGCCTGTGGTCTATGACTCCGTGGGGCGGGATACATTTGATCGGAGCCTTGACTGTCTCGCGCTCCGTGGGATGCTGGTCCTCTTTGGGCAGGCGAGCGGCCGTGTTCCTCCCCTCGATCCGCAGGTCCTCAACGCGAAGGGCTCGGTGTTCCTGACGCGCCCTTCGTTGCACCACTATACCCACACCCGCGAGGAGCTCTTGTCGCACGCGGAAGAAGTGCTGCAGTGGATCGGGGACGGCACAATCCGCCTGCGCATCGATCAGAGCTTTCCACTTTCCCGCGCCGCGGAGGCACACGCGTACTTGCAGTCGCGGCAGGCCCTCGGCAAGATCCTGCTCATCCCTTAGTTCCAGCTGATCATACGGGAACACATCCAGGCCCATGACGCGTTACAATGATTGTACGCACCCAGGCAGGGGAAAATTTGTTTTGGGATTTTTGCGATGCACTCCGAGCGGCCGGAGTCCGGCCCTTCTCATCAGGAATCCAACGTACGGCCATCACGGGCGACGCAGCAGAAGAATCAGCGTGCGCCTCGATGGCTGCGCGGTGCTCGCGTCGCGCCCAAGGCCGGTGTGGTCCTGCTTATCGCCGCGCTCGCCGCTGGGGGACTCGCGGGCTTGGCCGCGGCGTTTTCGTTGGTCCCCGATATCTCCAAAGTCTACGACCCGCCGAGTGAAGCGACACGGATTTACGCCGCGAACGGCGAGCTGATCGCCAGCGTCTACCGTGAGAACCGCGAATACATCGCCCTAGACCAAATTCCGCTCGTCATGCAGCAGGCGGTCATCGCGATCGAGGACGAGCGATTCTTCAACCACAGCGGCATCGACCTCCAGGCCATCGCGCGGGCGGCGTGGCGTAACCTGCAGGCACGCGAGCTGCGCGAAGGTGGGAGTACCATCACGCAGCAGCTCGCCCGTTCCGTGTTCTTGACCTCCGAGCGTACGCTGAAGCGAAAAGTCGCTGAGGTTTTGCTCGCGCTTGAAATTGAGCGCCGGCTATCGAAGCGCGAGATCCTGGAACGCTACCTCAATCAGGTCTACTTCGGACAGGGCGCGTACGGGATAGAGATGGCCGCGCAGGTGTACTTCGGCAAGCCGGCTTCTCAACTGAACCTCGCTGAAAGCGCAATGCTGGCCGGGCTCATCCGCGCGCCCTCTCGATACTCACCATACAGAAACCTGGATCTCGCCCGCTACCATCAGCGGCTTGTGTTGAAGCGAATGGTGCAGCTCGGCTACATCACGCATGCGCAGGTGCATGAAGCGGGCGCGAAGCAGTCGATCAAGCTCGCGAGGCCGCGGAATGTAGGCCTCACAAGCATGCGCGCGCCGTATTTTGTCTCGTACATCCTGCCGCATCTCCTCGAGCGCTATGGTGAGGAGCAGGTGTATCGCGGCGGGCTTCAAGTCTACACCACGCTCGATCCCGCGATGCAAAGCGCAGCAGATCGTGCGGTCCGCGATGGCCTCGACGAAGCGCGCAACGCGCGCCTGAACGTCTCGCAGGGCGCGCTGGTCGCGATCGACGTCCGCACGGGGTACATTCGCGCGATGATCGGCGGGTATGACTGGACACAGAGCCAGTTCAACCGCGCGTACCAAGCGCACCGCCAGGCGGGTTCAGCATTCAAACCGTTCATCTATACGACCGCAATCGAGGCAGGATGGAGACCTTGGAAGCTGCTGCTGGACGCTCCGGTCAGTTACTGGTCTGGCGCCGGGTACTGGCGTCCCAAGAACTACGACAAGAGGTTCCGTGGGCCGGTCACGCTGCGTCGCGCGCTGGAGCAGTCCATCAACGTCCCGGCGGTACGAACAATGAATAAGCTTGGGCCCGATCGAGTCATCACGGTCGCCCGACGCATGGGCATCCAGAGCCCGCTCGAGCCCAACCTGTCGCTCGCGCTCGGCAGCTCGGACGTCACCGTGTTGGAGATGGCATCGGCGTATGCCACCCTTGCCAACATGGGAATGCACAACGAGCCGCTTGCGATCCGTCAGGTGGTGGATCAGCACGGGAAGGTGTTGGAGCAGAACGTTCCGCGCCGCCAGCCGGCAGTTGAAGTGGAAGTCGCATACCGGATGGTCGACATCATGAAGGGTGTCATCACCCGCGGCACCGGCCGCGCGGCCAACATCCGGCGACCGGTGGCCGGCAAGACTGGGACCTCCGACGATCACCGCAATGCGTGGTTCATTGGGTTCACGCCGTACATGGCCACCGCGGTCTGGGTCGGTAATGATGACAACAGTCCCATGAAGAAGGTCGTCGGCGGCACGGTCCCCGCCCGCATCTGGGCGTCGTTCATGAGGGACGCGGTCGCTTCGACGCCTCCAGACGATTGGGACCGGCCCGAGAGCATCGAGGCTGAGATTCGCCGGGCCCGGCGCGCGGTGAACGTTCCGCCACCGACGATCGAAGAAATCATGCGACAGGCGATCATGCAGCAGCTCAAGCAGCACCTCGAGCGTGCGACTC
Organism: Armatimonadota bacterium; assembly: GCA_020028455.1. Taxonomy (GTDB): domain Bacteria; phylum Sysuimicrobiota; class Sysuimicrobiia; order Sysuimicrobiales; family Kaftiobacteriaceae; genus JACPRY01. Next base: position 7,758 of record JAHZOA010000047.1, read on the forward strand.
CGGCGAAAAGCCCCGGTGACGATGGGACAGGGAAGCTGAAGCCACCGAAGGACGACGGATAGTCCATCTGTCAGCGTGCTTGGGCCGGCGCGGAGTTCTTTCAACCGCGCCGTTTTCATTTCCCAGGAATCAACTTGACAGGTTGGTTACCTGGGCTCTACGATGCCACAGGCTTGAGGTCCTTAGAGATCACCTGAACTTGTGACCCAATTCACCCAGACCTTCTTGCTCGTTACGTTCGGGAGCGTGCTTTCACTAGCGCTTGGACTTCTACTCGTCTGGCAGCAGCGGCTCTTCCACCGATTTCAACTCTATCTCGTTGCCTTCGCCGCCGGCGCACTGGTGGCGACCGCGCTGTTTGACCTCCTCCCCGAAGCGATGGAGAAGGTCGTGGAATCTGGGACAGCACTTGAGACGCCGTTCATTTGGGCTGCCGCCGCGATAGCAATCTTCTTCGTCCTCGAGAAGTCCTTGCACTGGTACCATGACCACACCGGACACGGACCCGAAGGGCCTGTCACCAAAGCCGTCGTACCGCTGATTACCCTTGGTGATGGTCTGCATAATTTCATTGATGGTGCGTTGATCGCCGCAGCTACGCTCGCGAGCCCGCAACTGGGGTTGGTAACGGCCGTGGCAGTCTTCCTCCATGAGATCCCACAGGAGGTCGGCGACTTCTCAGTCCTTATCTTCGGCGGTCTTTCGAGAGTGAGGGCCATTCTCTTCAACCTACTGTCGGCCGCCACCGCGTACCTCGGTGCGTTCGCGACCCTGATGTTCTCTGCAGGTGCCACGTCGTTTACGACGCCCCTCGTTGCTCTGACAGCCGGAGCTTTCCTCTTCATTGCCCTGGGCGAGCTCCTCCCCGAGCTCATCCATAAGGAAAGGGGCGGGGTACGAACGGTACTCCTTACCGCGACCTTCATCTTTGCGATGTTTTTTATGCGCTACCTAGGAGAGATGCTCGGTGTCTAGGCGGCCGCGCTCGTGAGACTGGCGGTGCCGGTGACCACGTTGCTCGCGGCCTACATGCTAAGGCGACGTTCGTAGTAGTTGTCAGTCTACCTGGTCCTTCGGGTCTGTCGGGTCTCTCGGGTCACAGAAAAGCTGAGTTTGTCGTAGACCCGATAGACTCGACGGAACCGATTGACCCGACAGACTAGTTACTGTCTGAGGTACCGCTCATACCAGGCCAGCGTGCGCTGCCACGCTGCCTGCGCCGCCTGGGCCTGATACCGCGCGCCCGTGTCATTAAAGAACGCGTGATCGGCGTTGGGATAGATGACGATTTCGTGGGTGACGCCGGCCTTTTGAAGTGCCTCGCGGACCGCGGGAATTCCTGCGTTGAGGCGCGTGTCCTGCTCCCCATAGATCGCGAGCACGGCCGCCTTGATCTTGGGTACTTCATCCAGAGGCGGATTCGAGCCGTAGTGCGGTGCTGCGGCTTTCAAGTCGGCATTGCGAGTGGCGAGGCGCCAGACCATTCCCCCGCCGAAACAGTATCCCTGGGCGCCGATCCGATCCCGACGCACGGACGATTGGCTCTGGAGATGGCGTACTCCTGAATTCAGCATTTCCACCATCTGTTCTGCTGGTGTCTGCCCGAGGATGGCCGTCACCTGCGCGGGATCGCTATGGCGCGCGGTGCCGCCTTGGTGCGACGCTAGGTCCGGTGCGATCGCTGCGTAGCCGGCCTTGGCAAGACGCCGACAGACATCTTTAAAGTGCTCAAGGAGACCGCGATTTTCGTGGACAACCACGACGCCGGGCACGGCGCCTCCCGCTCTCGGTCTTGCTTGATACGTCATCACCGCGGTGGCTCCTGACGCGTACGATGCCATCCCGGCCGTGATCGCGGGATCATTCTCAGGGACGGTCACTCCCGATGCCTGCGCTACCGTTGCTGGTAGTGACGATGCGGCCTGAGCGACTTCATCGGCCGACGCCGAAACGCCGAGACTGCCGAGCATTGGAACGGCAAGCGTGACGCCGCCCGCCATCAACGCAGCGCGGCGCAGGAACTCGCGCCGGCTTAGCCGGCCGCCGCGGTAGTCTTCGGCCCACTCCTCGATGATGTACCGCTGGAGATCACTCATATGCGCCTCCCTTTCAGGATGCACCGGCATTCATGGTCTGAAGTATGTGTAACAATTCCATCACCACTCTATGTGGACGGTAAGCACCGCGCCGGCCGTTTAGTCCCGGGCGGCCTTCAACAAAGATTGCCACTTCTTCAAATCGGCGGTTGTGAACGGCTCATAGAATCCAATACGATCGACGAGCCCTCGGTAGCGGCTCATCATCTGCGCTCCAATCTCCTCGGTCCGGCCGACAACGGCGATCGTCTCAAGCATTTCATCGGATACCTCGGCCGCCATCGAGCCCCATTCGCCCCGCGCCGCCCGCGCACTCAAGCGCTCCCCGATGTCCTGCCAGCCGTGATGCGCGAGCACTCCGCGATAAGAAGGAGTGCTGGCGTAGAATGCGATCGTCCGCCGAGCCTCTTCGCGCGACCGTGCGAGTTCCTCGGTGGACTCGCCGGTGGCCCCGAAGATGCTAGCGGTGATCGTGAACGGCGTGCGCTCGCGGCCGGCCCGTCGTTGGCCTCGGCGAATCGCCGGCAGCACAACGTCACGGAGGTAGGGCGGCGTATGAAATGGGTGCACGAAAAATCCATCCGCGACCTGGCCCGCCACGCGGCACAACGGCGGGTTGACGCCGGCGGTCAGGATCGGAATCTCCGCCTCAAGCGGTCTCGGGGTGAAGAACGGCGTCATGAGCGACAGTGTGTAGAAACGGCCGCGGAATCGCAATGGGCCGCCGGTTCGCCACGCATTCCACACCGCGCGGATCGCCTGAACGGTGTCGCGGAGTTTTGGGGCCGGCGGATCCCACGTCATGCCAAAGCGACGGACTATATGTGCTTTCACCTGTGTGCCTAAGCCGAGCATGAATCGTCCTCCGCTCTGCGCCGCCAGATCCCAGGCCAGTGCGGCGAGGAGCGTGGGACTGCGTGTAAACGCAATCGCGATCGCCGTGCCGATCGAAATACGTTGTGTGTGCTCCGCGGCAAGCACGGCCGGGAGAAATGGATCGTCCGCGATCTCTGAAAACCAGACTCCGTCGAGACCGAGACGCTCGATGGCCCTGGCGAGGTCGGGAACTTCACGAAGGGTCCCGTACGTGATGCGGGCATCCACTTTCATGGCAGGGTCAAAAGTCAATGTTCGGACGCGCGAGCCGTGTCCCTGTGCGAAGGAATTCGGCATGACAGGCGGAACGATCTTCGGTTGGGAGAGGACAGGGCAGGACAACTCCAGTAATGATTCCCGCGTTGTCGTTGTCGGGAATCTCGAACGGAAGGTGGTAGGCGCACGCAGAGGTAGAGTATGAGGCTCGGAATTGCCGTGCTCCTGGCGGTGCTGATCGCCTGGACGCTGCCCCATGGCGCAGCCCTCGGGCAGGCCGCCGGAGTGAAAGTCATTGTGAACGGCGTCGAGATCTCACTCTCCGCGCCTGCCGTCCTCTCCGGCGGTCAGGTGATGGCTCCCATTTCCGGGCTGTTCGAGCCCATGGGGGCCGTCGCGGCGTTTTACGAAGCAGATCGTACTATCGTGATCAGTAACCGCGTGCGCACCACGGTGCGGATGCGGCTGGGCGATCCTACCTTATATGTGAACGCCACGGGCGCGCGACCGTCGCCTGTCGCTCCCATGCAGCGCGGTGCGCAGGTGTTCATCCCCGTTCAGGCTGTCTTCGCGGCGCTCGGCGCCTGGACAAAGTACGAAGAGGCAGAGCGGACTCTCTACGTCAGTTCCCAGATCAAAAGTGTTGTCACCCAGGCGTCGCCGGACGCACTCCAGATTCGCATCGACGCCACGGGTCCGATGCGGGTCGAAACGCACGTGCTCAGCAGCCCCGACCGGCTGGTCGTGGATTTTCTTCACGCCGCGCTCCGCACACAGGAGCGAGAGATCCCAATCAACAGCGCCGGTGTGACCCGGATCCGGACCGCGCAGTTCCAGGTCAAACCCTATATCTCCAGAATGGTCTTCGACCTTTCGCAGCCGGTGGAAACTCGAGTCACCACATCACCCACGAGTTATGCCGTCACGCTGGAGGTGCGTCCGAAGGACGCGGCGATCATCGCGCAGCCGAGGCCGCCGGCGCCCGGGCTGGGCGAGCGTGAGAGGGCGAAGATTGCGGGCGTAACATTTCAGGAGTCCGGGCAGGCCGGACGCCTATTCATCGACGCTACCGGGACGATGGAATACCGGGTACGCGAGTTTGTGTATCCCGACCGCCTCGTCATCGACGTTCAGGATGCCGTGTTCATTCCCGTCAAACAGGAGATCCGCGTCGACGGTGAATCGATCGTGTCCGTGCGGGCGGCACAGTTCACCGCGGCACCTCCGGTGACCCGCATCGTGGTCACGCTCAAGCGCAAGATGAACTACGTCGTCAGCCAGTCCGACGGCCGGCTGGCCATCGAGATCAACGAGTTCACCGCACGCGGCCACCTCGTCGCGCTGGACGCGGGACACGGCGGACGCGATCCGGGCGCGATCGGTCCGACGGGGCTGCGCGAGTCAGATGCGGTCCTCGACATTGCGATGCGCGCGCGCGAGATGCTGCAGCGTGATGGGATCCGGGTCTGGATGGTTCGGGACTCCGACGCAACCGTCGAGCTCGCAGATCGTCCCCTTCTGGCCCGCGATGCGGGGGCCACGATCCTCGTCAGCATTCACGCAAACGCGCACACGCGCACGGCCGTGAACGGATCGGAGACATACTATCTGACCCCGCAGAGTCTTGCACTAGCCCAGATGATCCAGGACGAACTGGGCGTCGTTCTGGGGATTCCCAGCCGCGGGATCAAAACTGCGAACTTCCTGGTGTTGCGCGACAGCGGCATCCCCACAGTGCTGGTCGAGACGGCGTTCATTTCACATCCAGATGAAGAAGCGCGGCTTCGCGATAATACCTTCCGGCAACGTATCGCGCAGGCAATCCACAGGGGCATCACGCGGTTCCTCGCCATCTACCCGACGCCCGTCGCCCCCTAACTTCAAGGAGGCTGAAAAGGTGCAGAGCTGAAGAGCTGGAGAGGAGACGGCTTTACGCAGTTGCTGTCCAGCTTTTCAGCTTTCCAGCTCGTCGTCGGGCGTATCCAAGGAATCGTTCTGCCGGTGCGAGAAGGATTCGCGCATGGTTCGCGCCGACGGACGCCAATCTGAAGAGCTTCGTCCGGTCAAAATCACCCGGCACTATCTGAAACACGCCGAAGGGTCCGTCATGATCGGCGCACGATCTGGCTGGACTGCGACGTTATCCAGGCCGACGGGGGGACACGCACCGCGGCGATTACCGGAGCCTTCGTCGCGCTGGTCGACGCGCTGCACCTCTTGCGCAAGACCGGCGCGCTCTCGTCGTGGCCGCTGCGTGAATTTCTGGCCGCGACGAGTGTTGGCGTCGTGGACGGTGTCTCGGTGCTGGACCTGAACTTTCAGGAAGACTCGCGCGCGCGAGTCGATATGAACGTCGTGATGACCGAATCCGGCCGATTGGTTGAGGTGCAGGGCACGGCCGAGGGCCTTCCGTTTACGCGCGAGGAACTGCTGCGCCTTCTGGATCTTGCCGAGCGGGGGATCAAGCGGCTGATCAGTTACCAAAAGGAAATCCTGTCCGACGCCCTACCGGGGATAGCGCGGTAATGGTATGTGGCGACCACTAATGTTGTCAGCGCAGGTCGGGCGGCGCAGCGAGGCCGAGCCGGTTGCGAGGCCGGTGGGGCTTGCACGTTGCGAGCTAAGATGAGGCGATCAGCTCCGCGCGCCCGGCGCGCCGGGCGCGGGGCCGGGAAGAGACGGTCGCGGCTGGTCGAGCCAGTCCCCGGGCTTCTCGAAGTGGTCCTCGCCACGCGCAACGAAGGGAAAGTACGAGAGTTCGTCGAGCTCATGCGAGACTTGCCCGTGCAGGTCTACTCGCTGGACGCATTTCCGCAGATTCCCGATCTCGCTGAGGACGGCGGGACGTACACAGAGAACGCGATCAGCAAAGCCTCGACGGTCGCCGCTCTGACGCGCAAAGTATCCGTCGCCGATGACTCGGGCATTGAGGTGGACGCGCTCAGCGGTGCGCCCGGTCCGCAGTCTCGCCGCTTCCTCGGGGAGCGGGCGACGGATTCGGCGCGCAACGCCCGTGTGCTGAAGCTGTTGCGAAAGGTGGCGTCGGCTCATCGCACGGCGCGGTACCGCGCCGTCGTGGCGGTGGCCGCGCCTGACGGCGGTGTGCGGACGTTCGAAGGTGTGTGCGAGGGGCAGGTGCTGACGGCGCCACGCGGGACACATGGCTTTGGTTACGACCCCATCTTTTACGTGCCGGCGTTCGGAAAATCCATGGCACAGTTACCGATTCCGGTGAAGAATCGGATTAGCCACCGCGCCCGAGCCTTCGCTGCGGCACGCCCATACCTCCGAAGGCTGGCGGCCGGCACACGGGGGGCCGTGGTCGATTAACGACCTTTCTTACGACGAGGGGTCGCTGATAACTGCGCCTCGAGAGATTGTGGCTTGGCCAGAAGGTTGGTCCACGCATCCTTGCGCTTCTTCATGAGGGCGGGCACTGTCTCGATGTTGAAGTGCAGCGGATCGAGTCCTTCCTCGAGTTCTTTCCAGGTCACCGGCAGGGAGACGGGCGCGTCCGGGGTGGGCCGCAAACTATATGCGCTGGCCAGCGTCGCGCCCAGACGGTTCTGGTTGTAGTCGAGGAACACCTTACCCACGCGCTTTTCTGTGGCCCACGCCGTTGTGACCTTCTTCGGATATTGACTCTCGACGTATTGTGTAACTGTTCGCGCAAACTCGTGCGTCTGCTCAAACGTGTATCGCCTGACGAGTGGAACGAACAGGTGCAGGCCGGTCTTTCCTGACGTCTTCACGAAGCTCTCGAGCCGCAGCCGCTTGAGCACCTCCCTGACAAGGAACGCGGCCTCCACCGCGGCATCGAAGCCCCGCCGTGAATAATCCGGGTCCTTCTCGCCCCGTGCCCCGGGGCGCGGCTGAGGCAGTTTGTTCCCGGGGAAGAGATACGGGTCGATGTCAAACACCACGTAGTCGGGACGGTTCAAGGCGCTGGCGCGCCGGCTTTCTTCAGACTTTTCGAACTCGATCGACGCCCCCGCGCCGTCTTCTTCCCGCTTTAGTGGCGTGACCCGGCTGAACCAGGTATGGATCTCGATATCGGCCAGTTGCGCAAGCCACAATAGGGTTTCGAGATTGTTGCAGACGGGCGCGGCCATCTTCTTTTTTGTGCTCTCGGTCCAGATGTGGACAATCCTCACGAATTCCGGCGCGTCGGGAACATCCTTCTGGTAGAAACTCTCTCCCTTAATGCCGTTGGGAAACCGGCGGAGCGTGACCGGCCGGTCTTTCAGATGGGGCAGGATGACGTTGCTGACGTCGAGATAGTAGCGGATTAGATCGCCTTTCGTGTAGCCTTTTTCGGGCCAGAAAACTTTGTCGAGGTTGGTGAATTCTACGGGCAAATCTTCTAACTGACGGGAACGAGGGAACGAGGGAACGCGGGAACGCGACTTGAGATGTCGGGTCAGCGAACTCTTCTTGGAGTTTACGGTCGATCCTGGCGTCATCGACTGCTCTTGTTCCCGCGTTCCCTCGTTCCCTGGTTCCCGCGAAAGGGGTCGTTCCAGTTTTACCTCCCGCGCGAGTTTGTCATCGCGAATTCCTTTATAGACTGGGAATCGCAGGAGACCATCACCGGTCCAGCCGCCATGCTCGACCTCCACCACAAGCTCGGGCCGCACCCAGGTAGGACGCTCGTTCGTGGGCGGCTTCATGGCGAACGGACAAATGGGATCAATACGGCTCTTCAGCATGCCGTAGACCCGCCGAAGCTCGGCATCGGTGAATCCACCACCGCAGTGACCGATGTAGCGCAGGGCGCCACCGTCTTCGTACGCGCCCAGCAGCAGCGCACCAAAGGTCTTTCCCCGCGAGCGCCTGCCTTCAGTGAATCCACCCACGACCGCTTCAAGGCGCTGCTTGATCTTGATCTTCACCCAGGCACCCGACCGGCGCCCCGGCTGGTACGTGCTTGAGTCTTCCTTGCCGACGATGCCCTCGATGCCGAGCGTCTGCGCGGCTTCGTAGACCTGGCGACCTTTCTCGGGGACCCTTTCAGACAAACGGACGACCGAATCCGTCGGCAGCACTGCTTCCAGTATTTTGCGCCGCTCACTCAGAGGCCGATCGAGGAGCTGGTGGCCGTTCAAGTACAAGATGTCAAAGACGTAGTAGGCTAGGGGCGATTTCTGTCCGTCACGGTCACCCTGCATGCGAGACTGTAGGAGCTGAAAGTGTGATCGGCCCTGCGCGTCGAGTGCCACGATTTCACCATCCAATACCGCGGTCGGCAGGGGGAGACGGTACAGCGCCTCGACGACTTCCGGGTACTGCTCATTGACGTTGTGGCCCCCGCGGCTCCGAAGCAGAACGCGATGCTGCGAACCTTGATGCTCCACGTAGGCGATTGTTCTTACGCCGTCCCATTTGACCTCGAAACCCCACCCCTTGCGATCGAAAGGTTGCTCAATGAGCGTGGCAAGCATTGGGCTGATATCGGACGGCAGAGGGTCTTTACCGGGTTTGTCGAGCTTGAGTTCGGCGAGAACTTTTTTTGCAGCGCGCGAACGAGGGAACGCGGGAACACGACTTGGTGCCTTTATGCCTTTCCGCGTTCCCTTGTTCCCGCGTTCCCCCGTTCCCGTCGGTCTTGAGTGCCACCGCGCATCCTCTCCCGCCTTGATCTGTTCCATCGTCCGGCCTGTCTTCACAGAGACTGAGGGCTCGGGAAGCGTCCAGCCCGGCACCGCATCCTCGTCGCGCTTTCTAAACATCAGCCACTGCACTTGACCACCCATCTTCGTTCGCACGAGGTGAAACTCGCCCCGCAGTTTCTTCCCGTGGAGTACCAGCGTGAGCTTGCCGTTCTCATACGCCTTGAGGGGATCGGCCTCGATCGTCTCATAGGTTCCGATGTCCCAGACCATCACAGAGCCCGCGCCGTAATTGCCCTCCGGGATGATTCCCTCAAACTCCAGATAGTCGAGCGGGTGATCCTCGACCGGGACGGCGAGGCGCTTTTCGTTCGGATCGAGTGTGGGACCCTTCGGGACGGCCCAGGACTTCAACACACCGCCCATTTCCAGCCGGAAGTCCCAGTGCTTCCTGGTGGCGTGGTGCTCCTGGACCACGAAGCGCAGCTTACCCGCCGACTTCTTGGCGCGCCGCCCTTTGGGCTCGGGCGTCTGGGTGAAGCGCCGTTTCCGCTCGTACTCTTCCAGTCCCATTACAGAAAGGCTAAAGTTCTCTTAGAAGTATCACTACTCTAACATGTGCTGTGCATCCGTTTTGTTCGGGAGGATTCCATGGGTGACGTCAGATTAGGGAAGATTGGACAGATTGGAATGCCGGTCCTTGACGTGCAGCGGGCGACTGCGTTCTATCGCGACATCCTGAGAATGAAGTATCTCTTCTCCGCGCCACCTGGGCTCGCGTTCTTTGACTGCGGTGGTGTGCGGCTGATGCTGAGCACCCCGGAGACGGCCGAATCGGAACGCCACGGCTCCATCTTGTATTACGTGGTCGACGAGATCCAGGAAGCGTACGATGATCTGTCAGGGCGCGGGGTCAATTTTACGGACGCGCCTCACATCATCGCGGAAATGGATACCTACGACCTGTGGATGGCGTTCTTCAAAGACACCGAGGGGAACACGCTGGCTATTATGAGCGAGGCGACGCGCTAACTCCTACTTACCCCGGCACCAAGCAAAATTCCCCCGGCCTCGCCGTAAGCTCGGCCTCTGTGCGCCGCCGGCCTGCTCCGCAGGCGACACCTGTGGGCGCCACCTGACCAGTTACTTGACCGAGTCCGCCAACGTCCTGGCGTACTCGTACCCGGGCGTGCCGTCATGTGTGAAGTACGCAAACACCTCTCGTCCTTCACCAAACCTTTCGCGGACCCAGCCGGCCCACTGCTTGATCTCCTCTGGGGTGTAGGCGGATTTGTGCAGCCGCAGGTAGCTGATGGGCCCCACCACGTCTCGGGGCTGCGCTTCTTCGTCAGTCTCGCCAATCACGAGTGAAACGTGATGGGTGTTCATGAGGTCGTAGACGGCATCTTGCCGCCACGTCGGATGTCTAAACTCCACGACTGCTCTCCCGATGGGCCGCAGCTGCGTGAGGAATGTCTCAAAGACTTTGAGGTCGCAGCGCAGGGTCGGCGGTAGTTGGAAGAGGACCAGCCCCAGTCGCGGGGCAAGCGCACTGAAGCGCTCCGCAAGAAAGCCGAGATCCTCGTCGATCTCCTTCAGCCGCTTCAGGTGCGTGATCCTGCGGTGCGCCTTCATGGTAAAGACGAATCCTTCTGGCACGGTTTGCTTCCACTGCCGGAGCGTCTCTTCCGTGGGATACCGGTAAAAAGAATTGTTGATCTCGACTGTTGGAAACGCGCGGGAGTAGAACTGCAACATCTCTGAGGCAGGCAGCCCCGCAGGATAGAAGCTGCCCTTCCATTCGGGGTAACTGAACCCCGACGTCCCCGCGTATAAACGAGCCATTAATACGTTGAAGGTTGAATGTTGAAGGTTGAAGGTAAACCCGCGCTCATGCTCATCCGGTATTTGACCTTCAACCTTGAACCTTCAACCTTCAACGGTTGTTAGCGGTGGCGCTCTCGCATCCCCGCGGCGCGCGCCGTAGGCCGCGAACGCCGGGCGGGTTTCTCCTTGCGCGTGACCTGCAGGCTCCGGCGGAGGGCATCCATGAGGTCGACGACCTTCTCGGGCTTGCGGGCCGGCGCCTCGAGCGGCTCACCCTGGACCTTGGCGTTGATGACTTTCTCCAATGCCTGGCGGTAGTCGTCCGTGTACTCTGCGGGGGAGAACTCGGCGGCGAGTCCTTCGATCAGCTGCATCGCCATCTTCTTCTCGTTCGGGTGAATCTTGGTTTGCACGGGGAGCTCCGGAATATCGTCGACGGCGCGGACCTCGTCGGCATAGTACAGCGTGCTAAGAACCAGAGCCCCATCATGCGGCCGCACTGAGACCAGATGTTCCTTCTCCTTGATCACGACTTTGCCGACGGCAACCCGGGTGGCTTCCGTCATCGTATCGTGCAGCAGCCGGAAGGCTTTTTGCCCACCCTCGTCCGGCGCCAGGTAGTAAGACTTCTCGTAGAAAAGCGGATTGATTTCGTCCAGCGTCACAAACGAGGTCACGCTGACAGTGCCGGCCGTCTCGAGGGGGACGCTCTCGAGGTCCTCCTCAGTCAGGGAGACAAACTTCCCCTTCTCGTATTCGTAGCCCCGGACCACGTCGTTCCATTCGACGATCTGATCATGGTGCGGGCAAAACCGTTTGTTCTGAATTGGCGTGAGACAGGACTTGTGAAGGAGACGGAACCGGATGTCTTTTGGGTCGGTGGCCGTGTACAACTTGACGGGAATGGTGACGAGTCCGAAGGTCAGGTGGCCTCTCCAGATAGGACGCATTGTCGTCTCCCTCTTTCGCTGACGCGATACTCCCATTATACAGTTTGATACCGGCCTGGAGGAGGCCGCCGCGGGCGCGCCAAATCTCAACTACCGTAATACGTGGCTCGAGGAGCGGTCGATGCCTCCAGAACTGAAACGCTTCTTTACGTACTGGTCACTCACATTCGCCGTCCTCATCTTTTATACGCTTGCCGCGCTGGTGGCAGGGCTCGACATCTGGGAGAAAATCATGGACAACGTGCGCAAGCGCCGCGCGCAGCTCCAACCCAAAGGGCCTTTGCTGGATCCGAATCCCCTGAAAGGAATGAACATCGCGGCGACGATCGGAATGGGGCCCGGCCAACAACCGAACGAGAAGCGTCAGTGGGTCCTCGACCGCGCAACAGAGGTGGCGAAGCGGTTGAAGCTCAACGTCGGGATCCTCGTGCTGGAAGACAACAAGGAGCATCCCCTAGTGCAGATCACCGACGCGAAGAGCCTCAAGGCCTACCGTGTCGACAAAACCTGGGTCGCCGAGGCGCGCGCGGGGAATGTGGAACGGGAGGGGCAGATCAAAGACCTGCTCGAACGGTATTTGGCGTCGGACTTCTTAGGGATCGAGGACGTGCGTCCTAAGCGCACCACCGAGCTCGCACGAGAAGCGGCGGCAAAACCTTCGCCCGCTGGTCGACCGGCGCAACCCGCGCAGGAGACACCCGCGACTGAATCTCAAGACCCGGAGTAACGTTGGTCGGGGCGGCCGGACTTGAACCGGCGACCTCGTGGTCCCAAACCACGCGCGCTACCATGCTGCGCCACGCCCCGAAAGAGGTCCAAATGGCGGCAATTCCTGATCCGGATCCTGCGACGTTCGTGATTTTTGGCGTCACCGGCGACCTATCCCAGCGGTTGCTGCTGCCGGCGCTGTTTCGCCTGTACAGCGAACGGTCCATTCCCGAGGAGTTCGCAGTGGTGGGTGTGGCCCGTAAGATGCTCCGCAGTGAGGAGTTCCGCAAGTTCGTCAAGGACACCATCACCAAGACCCACGGCACGGTGGACGAGGAGGCGTGGCAGCGTTTCGCCTCGAGACTGTACTACACGCCAGGAGACTTCAGCGGGCAAGGTGACCACGGACCCGTCGCGCTCGTCGTGCAGCGGGTGGAGCAACAGCACCGGACCGGCGGCAACCGTGTATTCTACCTGGCGACTCCCCCTTCAACATTCGAAGGCATTCTCACCACGTTGCACAAGATGGAGCTGGTCCGGCCGGGCGGACGCAACGGCGCGTGGAACCGCGTCATCATCGAGAAGCCATTCGGACAGAACCAGGCCTCTGCGCGAGAGCTCAACATGCTCGTCGACCGGGTGATCGGCGAAGACAATATCTTTCGCATCGACCACTACCTCGGCAAGGAGACCGTGCAGAACATGCTGGTGTTACGATTCGCGAACACGGTCTTCGAGCCGATCTGGGACCGGCGGTATGTCGACCACGTGCAGATCACCTTTGTCGAGGAAGAGGGAATTGGCGGCCGCGGGCGATTCTATGAGGAAGTCGGCGTCGTGCGCGATGTGGTGCAAAACCACGTGTTTCAGCTTCTGGCCATCATCGCAATGGAGCCGCCGGCCGTGTTCGATGCCGAAGGGTTTCGAAATGAAAAAGCAAAGGTGCTGCGCGCGATTCCGCCCATCCAGCCCGAGGACGCCGTGCGCGGTCAGTACGGCCCGGGCGAAGTCCGGGGCAATCCTGTGCCGGGCTACCGGCAAGAGGAAGGCATCAGCGACACCTCTCTGACGCCGACCTACGCGGCGATGCGTCTGGCGATCGACAACTGGCGCTGGGCCGGCGTGCCCTTCTATCTTCGGGCCGGAAAGCGACTCCATAAGAAAGACACCGAGGTCGTGGTGGTGTTCCGCCAGCCGCCGCTGCGACTGTTCAAGGACTTTGATACCAGCGGGATGGATCATAACGTTCTCGTGCTCAACACGACTGAGGAGGAAAAAATCTCGCTGACCTTCGGTGCGCGCGTGCCCGGACACCAGCAACAGATCCGGTCCGTGGCGCTGGATTTCGACTATGCGCGGTTTGGACCGGCCGAGCATGCGCCTTACGAGCACCTGCTGCTGGACGTACTCCGGGGAGTGCGGCGGTTCTTCCCACGTCGCGACGAAGTGGAGCTGCAGTGGACGATCGTCGATCCGCTGCTCGAGTACTGGGACGCCAATCCGCCAGATGATTTTCCGAACTATCCTGCGGGTTCTCAGGGACCAGCTTCGGCTGACGCGTTGCTTCAGCGAGACGGGAGACACTGGAGGACGGGATAATGGAATAAAGGGGATAAGGGGATAAGGTAAATGCCTTCCGGAGGGCCTGCCAGTTTATCCCCTTATCCCTTTATCCCCTTGTCCCGCAGTAAGAAATAGTGCTGTGACCGAATAAACACAATCGGCCGTTAGGCTGTCTCAAATGTTAAAAGGCGGCGGACTGGCGGGGGGATGGAGATGACGGGAGTGCGGCAGCACCGCTGGATATTCCTTGTGTTGGTGGCCGTGCTTGTGCTTCCTGTGACGGCACGAGCCCAGCAAGGTGCGCTTTCATCTGAAAGTATCGACGCAGTCGAGCGGGCGATCGTTCTCGTGAATACGTATCGCGAGAGCGCGGGACGGACGTCGCGCGGGTCCGGATCGGGGATCATCATTGATTCCACCGGGCTGATTCTGACCGCGGACCATGTTGCGGCACGGTCCACACGGCTCGAAGTCGTGCTTCAGAATGGCGAGGTGTATGCGGCCACCGTCGTCGGTTCAGATCCCTTGTTCGACTCAGCGCTGCTACGAATTCAAGCCAACCGCCCGCTGCCATCCGCGTTCCTTGGTGCATCTACGGCGCTGGCCCCCGGCGACAGCGTCGTAGCATTCGGTCGCGCCCCTCGCCGTCAATCCGGTCCTACGGGTGGAACGTTCCTGTCGTTTGACGTCGAGGCACGCCCCGGCGTCCTGAACCTGCGCTCGTCGGCCGTTGCCTGGCCGGGCGATTCCGGGGGTGCGTTGGTCAACACCCGCGGCGAGGTCGTGGGCGTGATCGTGGCCATCACCCGCGACGGAACCATGAGTCTGTCGGTATCGATCGATGCGATCAAACATATCTTAAATGACCTGCGCGCAGGCTTTGTGCGGCATCCCTGGCTGGGTCTGACGGGGACGACGATCTCAGATCAAATAGCGCAAGAGCACGGGCTGACCGTGCGGCAGGGTGTGCTCGTGTTCGAGGTGTTCGAAGGCGGCCCGGCAGCTCAGGCGGGGCTTCGCGGCGGTCGTGCCACCGGAGCCGGCAACGTACCGCAGGGCGGCGACGTGATCGTCGCGATCGACGAGCGGTCTATGGCTACGTTCGGACAGATGGCCGCGTACGTCCTGTCCAAGCGCATCGGCGACACGATCCGGCTCGACATGCTTCGCGACGGCCAACCGTTCAGCGCGACGGTCGTCCTTGCGGAAAGGCCGTCACTTTGACGGCGGAAACAGGAAGCAGGAAACTAGGAAACAGGAAATGATGAATTGCGGGGACTCTCTAAGCGAACCAGTAGTGACCTGTTTCCTGCTGCCTGTTTCCTGTTACCTCGATTCCATTCCTGTGGCATAATAGGAAAAATTCGGCTTTGGCAGAGGAGACCTGAACGTGACCACACTCCCCATGGAAACCTTCCAACAATCTTCGGCCACGATGCGCAAGGTGCTCGTGGAAATCAAGCGCATCATCGTCGGCCAGGACCTCATGCTCGAGCGCATCCTGGTGGCGCTGCTGGCCCGGGGCCACGTGCTCATCGAAGGCGTCCCCGGTCTGGCGAAGACACTGGCCATCAAGACCACTGCGCGCGTCATTGACTGCGAGTTCAAGCGCATCCAGTTTACGCCCGATCTTGTGCCCGCCGACCTGGTCGGTACGCGGATCTACAACCAGCATGCCGGCACCTTTGACACCGAGCTCGGGCCGGTGTTTGCGAACCTCGTGCTGGCCGACGAGATCAACCGCGCCCCCGCGAAGGTGCAGTCGGCACTGCTGGAATCGATGCAGGAGCGGCAGGTCACGATTGGCAAGCAGACGTTCTTCCTGCCCGACCCGTTCCTTGTGCTGGCGACGCAGAACCCGATTGAAAGCGAAGGGACGTACCCGCTGCCGGAAGCGCAGGTCGATCGGTTCATGTTCAAGATCGTTATCACGTACCCGAGCCAGCACGAAGAGATCACGGTCGTGGAGCGGATGACGGTTGAGCATCCGAATGTCGAGCCGGTCGTGAAATCGGCCGAACTCCTCGCGCTCCAGCGGGTGGCAGATGCGATCTACGTGCACCCGAAGATCATGGAGTACGCGGTCCAGCTTTCGAACGCGACGCGCCGGCCGAAGGACTTCGGTCTCAACGATCTGACGCCGTTCGTCTCGTATGGCAGCAGTCCCCGCGCGTCGCTCAACCTCATCCTGGGTGGGAAAGCGCTGGCCTTGATCCGCGGGAGGGAGTTTGTGCTGCCCGAGGACGTGCGGGACATTGCGCCGGAAGTGATGCGGCATCGCCTCGTCCTTTCCTATGAGGCCCTTGCGCAGGACATCAATGGTGATTACATCGTGAAGCGCGTCATCGAAAGCATCCCGGCGCCGCGCGTGCACATCGGCGATCCGTACGATCGCACCGCCTCACCCGCAGCGACGGGCAGCGCGAAGACCGGCTAACGCGAAGACGATGGAAACCCCTGAGCGCGTACTCAGGCGGCTGGAGTTCAAGATCGTTCGCCGGCTAGACGGCTTCCTGTTTGGTGACTATCGGGGAGTCTTCTACGGACCCAGCCTCGATCTGGCAGAGGTACGCGAGTACCAGCCAGGGGACGAGGTTCGACGGATCGATTGGAACGTGACCGCGCGCATGTCCCGGATCTTCGTCCGGCAGTACCTTGAAGAACGCGAACTCACAGCATGGCTCGCCGTCGATCTCTCACCGTCAATGCGGTTTGGAACCCGGCGGCAATTGAAGCGGGACACGGCGACGGAGTTCTCCGCCGTTGCGGCCTACATTGTGACCCGGCACGGCGATAAGGCCGGTCTCATCGGATTCCCCGGCCGCCATGTGTTCGTTCCGCCGCGCGGGGGAAGGACGCAGGCGCTCCGCGTCATCCACACGCTCGACTCGCTCGCAGAGCCTGAACGCAGCGTCGCAGATCTCGGCGAGAGCCTGCGCATGATCGCAAAGACAGTACGCCGGCGAAGCCTGCTGTTCGT
>JAHZOA010000140.1 GCA_020028455.1 Armatimonadota bacterium
GAGATTGAAGGCCGCCGCCGTTTCATGCGCGTGCTGGCATTCGTGCGGCAGCACTACCCGGGTTTCGAGCAGGCGTACATTCTCGACGCGGCGCCGCAGATCGGAGTACGGCAGACGAGGCTGCTCGAAGGGGAATACGTCGTCACAAAAGATGACATCATCCGTGAGCGTCGTTTTCCCGACGTCATCGCGCGCGGGCGGGATTACTACACGCCATACCGCAGCCTGCTGCCACGTCAGATCGACGGCCTTCTTGTCGCGGGCCGGTGCTACTCGGCGACGCCCGAAGCCCAGCGCATCAGCCGCGAGATCCCGCCGCTCATGGTCATGGGCGAGGCAGCCGGGACAGCCGCAGCTCTGAGTCTGAACGGGGGTGTCTCCCCTCGCCATGTTGATGTTGCGGTGCTGCAGCGAAGGCTGATCGCCCAAGGTGTAAACTTAGGGTCCCTCGAGCCGGCGCTGGGGACTCCATGACACGGTTTTGTCGTGTTGACCGCGCCGGCCGAGTACTTATCGTCACGCTGGACCGGCCGGAGGTGCGCAACGCTCTGCATCGCGCCGCGTCGGACGAACTCGATGAGATCTGGAACACTTACGAGTCCGATACCGAGTTGCGCGTTGCGATCCTCACGGGTTCAGGCGACAAAGCCTTTTCCGCGGGATACGACATGAAGGACGCCGGTGAGAAGAGCGGTGCCGCGTTCCTTGCGCACCGTCACCCTCGCGGTTTCGGGGCACTCACGCACCGGTTCGGGATGGTCAAGCCCCTGATCGCCGCCGTCAACGGCGTCGCCGTAGGCGGAGGCTTTGAGCTCGCTCTGGCCTGCGATGTGATCGTGGCCGCCGAGCATGCAGAGTTCGGATTTCCCGAGCCGCGCGTGGGCCGAATGGCGATGGATGGCGGGATGCACCGGCTCGTGCGTCACGTCCCGCTGAAGATTGCGATGGGGATGCTGCTCACCGGCCGGCGGATCACGGCGGCCGAGGCGCTGCGGATCGGTCTGGTCAACGAGGTCGTACCACTGGCGAAGCTCATGGAAGCGGCGCATGCATGGGCCGATGAGATACTCTCGGGTGCGCCGCTCTCCGTCCACGCCACAAAAGAGATGACGTTAGCCGGACTCGGGCTGCCGCTGCCGGAAGCAATGTCGCTGCTGACGCCGGCGGCGCGCCGCGCATTGGACTCGGAGGATCAGACCGAAGGCGTGCAGGCATTCCGCGAGAGGAGACCTCCCCAGTGGAAAGGACGGTAGCAGCTCCCGGTCCGCTCAACGGCGTGGTCGTGCTGGACTTCACTCAGGTGGAGATGGGACCCTGTGCCACCCAGACCTTAGGAGACTTTGGCGCCGACGTGATCAAAGTCGAGCGGCCGCCATCCGGCGATCTCGCGCGGGTGAATATGCGCGGGCCGAGCGGAGAGAGTGCGGTGTTCTGGAGCCTCAACCGCAACAAGCGCAGTGTCGCTCTCGACGTTCGCACGCCCCTGGGGCGCGAGGCGATCAACCGGCTGGCCACGCGAGCAGATGTGCTCGTTCATAACTTCCGCCCGGGGGTGATGGAGCGCCTCGGGTTTGGTCCAGAGGAACTCCGCAAGATTAACCCCAGACTCATTTACGCCATGGGCAGCGGCTACGGATCGGACGGTCCTTACCGCGACAAGGGTGGGCAGGATGTGCTCGCGCAGGCGATAAGCGGCATCGCAGCCCGCCGTCCGAATCCCTCCGACCCGCCCGAACCGATGGCGACGGCGATCGCGGACTTCACGGCCGGCATGCTGCTGGTGCAGGGGATCCTAATGGCGTTGATGGCTCGGGAGCGCACGGGGAAGGGTCAGGTGGTAGATGTCTCGCTGCTGGACGGCATGCTGGCGATGCAGATGCAGGAAGCGACCGTCTGGCTCAGCCTGCGGCAGCGTCTCAACTGGGGCGCCATGCCGCTCAGCGGAACCTTCCAGACGCGGGACGGCCATGTCGTCGTGGTTGGGGCCTTCAAGCCCAACCCATTGCGAGAAATCAGCCGCGGTCTGGGGATTGAAGATCTCTCCGCTGATCCCCGCTATGCGACCCACGAGGACCAGGTCGCGCATCGCGACGACCTACAGGCGCGCTTCCGCGAAGAGTTTCGCAAGCTTACCACCGACGAGGCGGTGCAGGCTCTCGAAGCAGTGGACATTCTCGTGAGCCGGGTCAACACGCTCGAGGATGCCCTCGACGATCCTCAAGTGGCCCACAACGAGATGATCGTGGAGATGCGCCACCCGGACTACGGCCTTGTTCGGACGGTTGGCATCCCGATAAAGATGGAGGACACGCCTGGTTCCCTGCGCCTGCCTCCCCCGCGACTCGGCGAGCACACGGCCGAAGTCCTGGAGGGACTGGGGTTTTCCGCCGGAGAGATCGCGGAGATGCTCAGTCCCGCTTCTGAAGCACGCAGCAGATGAAATGAACGCGCGCCGGCTTACTGAAGAATGTTGATCTCCCACGCTTCCTTCGTGGTGGGGTTCAACCGCAGCGCTACATTTTGTCCGACCTTGACTGCCTCGAGGAGTCCGGCTGCCGGCTTGCCGTTCACCAGCACCACGACATTCTCGACGTATTTGATGGCGCGACCGTCAGCCAAGACCAGCGTGCGACCTGCCTTGGCGATCGCCTCGATCTTGCCGCGTGTGACCAGATAGGTGGCTCGCACCCGAGCCGCGGTGTTGCCCTGCAGCGTCACTTCCGCGTCGTCGCCCGGCTCCATCGCCCTGATACTGACCGAACCTCCGGAACCTGATGAAGCTTCAACCCGCGTGATGGCGGTGTCGTTGTTAATGCGGATGGTGTGGGCGGCATTGCCGACTTCCACGACGAATCTGGGTGGGTCGGCCTGCGGCGCAACAGATAGCACCACACCCTTGAGCGTTGAGGGTTGACTGCTTGGAGGTTGTGAGGGCTGCGCCGCGGGTTGTCCGGGAGAAGAGATCAAGACCGTCCGGGCTTCTTCTCTCCACTCCACGTTTGCGCCCAGCGATTCGCTGATAAAGCGCAACGGCACGAGAGTGCGGCTGCGCACAACCATCGCGGGCACGTCGAGAGTCACCGGCCGGTCATTGACCCGGGCGATCCGGCTGCCAATCTTTAGCACCACCAGGGTGTTTCCCCGCGCGGCCTCCACGGTCCGCGTTGAGGCGGTCCAGTCGACGGTCGCGCCCATCTTCTCGAAAATGCCCCGCAGGGGTACCAGCACCCGGCTTCCCATGATGATTGGTGGCTGATCGAACGCAACTTCGTCACCGTCGACCAATACGCGGACGGCCTGAGCCGATACCGTTCCAGCCAAGAGCAGTGACGAGACGAGGAAGACGAGAGAGAACGCGATAATTCTATTGGCGTTCAAGATCGATCACGCTCCTTTTCTTGAGCGTGAAGTTTTTACCCCATCTCCAGATGACCCATCTGGGCTACTGACACCCCCGGTTTATCCATGTTGGAATCAGCGGTGACAGTCACCAGTGAGGAGGGCTTGGTGACTATTGGCAGCGAGCGCGGGGATCCAGTATGGTATGGTATGGATGAGTATGGATAAGGGAGGACACAGTGAAGAAGATTCAGGTAACCGTAGACGATGAGACGGAACGCCTTCTCAAGACCCTCGCCGGATCCCGTGCAGGGAACAAGAGCTTCGTTGTGCGAGAAGCCGTGCGGCGGATGGCAGAACAGGAAGGATTTGAGCAGTATCTTGATTGGCTGGAACAACAGCCCAAAGTACGGGTTCCCTTGGAACGGGCCCTCTCCGATGAGCGACAAGGCCGGATAGTTCCACATGCGCAGGTCCGGAAGCGCTTTCGAAGAACGCGGCATCGGTGAGGAGCATCCAGTGGACAAACGAAGCCATCATCGGCCTGACCGCGGTTTCGTCTACAGAACGTGAGCTATTATTTGAGCGCCTCGAACTGATTGCTGAATTCCCCGCGATGTATCCTGTCCGGCAGCGAGGGCGATTTGCCGGTCTGCGGTTTCTCGTCCTTCAGAAGCGCTGGATCGTGTATTATCGCTCTGGCAATGAGCACGTCCTGGTAATTGCCATCGTGCCTGCAATCGCTCGACCGACTTAGCAGTATGCCGTGGAGAGATGAGGTAGCAAGCAATGACAGCAAAGGATCTACTGCTCTATCTTCTGGAGCATACCTACGAGAGGCAAGGCGCCTATCCGCCGCTCACGACAGCCCTCGCCGGCGTTACTGCAGCGCAAGCCTCGTGGAAGCCTGCGCGGGAACGTCATTCAATTTGGCAGATCGTACGACACATGACACAGTGGATGGAAGCGGGGGTCCATGCTATCGAAGCAGAGCCCGCTGTCTACGAGGATTTGCAGCAATCAGACTGGCGGCCTGTGTCCGGTGACGAGCGCGAATGGCAAGCAGACGTCGAGCGTCTTCATCGAAATTACCGGCAGCTCAAAGAGCGGCTGACTGCGATGAGTGAGGAAGACCTTGGAAGACTGCTAGAGCCGTACCGCGGAAAGCCCCGATACGAAACGGCAATCCGCTTTCTGAGAGCGGCCACGCACGATACTTACCACCTGGGACAGATCCGCTACCTCCGCGCCCTGCAGGAGGCCTGAAGGGGTCTACCGGGGTTTTCGCCGAG
>JAHZOA010000141.1 GCA_020028455.1 Armatimonadota bacterium
CAGTTCCCGTTTGTGACAATCCTCACGTCGTATCCCGGTGCCGGGCCGGAAGAGGTTGAGACGCTCATCAGCAGACCGCTCGAAGAGCAGGTCAGTTCCCTCACAAATGTGCGGCGGGTTGTGTCGACGTCGGCCGAGGGATCATCGATCGTCGGCATCGAGTTCAATCTGGGGACGGACCTTGCGGCGGTGACCGCGGACGTCCGACAGCGGGTGGATCTCGTCAAAGGGTCGTTCCCCCGTGACGCCGACGACCCCACCGTTCAGAAATTTGATTTCAGCACGCAGCCGATCATGTTGCTGGGGATGGGGGGCGAACTCGGCGGGTTTGAGTTGCGCCGGCTCGCCGAGAATGTCGTCAAGCCGCGGTTCGAGCGCGTGCCCGGCGTGGCGGCCGTCAACATCACCGGCGGGCGCATCCGCGAAATCCGGATCGAAGTCAGTCAGGACCGGCTACGGGCCCACGGCCTCTCGGCCCTGGACATTGTCAACGCCCTCCAGCGCGAGAACCTCAACGTGCCCAGCGGCATCATCCGTCAGGGCCAGCAGGAGTTTCTCGTCCGCGTCGTCGGCGAGCTTAAGACGCTTGATGAAATTGCCGACATGCGTATCGCGCGCCCTGGTGCGTCGCCGGTGCGTCTGGGCGACCTCGCCGCAATTCGCGACACATTCAAGGACCCCGACCGGCTCACGCGTCTCAATGGTCATGAGAGCGTGGGCATCGGCGTCCAGAAGCAGGCCGGCGCCAACACGGTCAGTGTGGCCGACGGCGTGACCGCGGCGATCGCGCAGCTCAAACCGGCGCTGCCGCCGGGGGTCGACATCGCGGTGGCGCGGGATGACTCGCTCCTCATCCGCGACTCCGTCAACGACGTTCAGGGCAACCTGATCCTCGGCTCGATCCTGGCCACGGTCGTGGTGTTCCTGTTCCTCCACAACATCCGCAGCACGGCGATCATTGCGCTCGCGCTCCCGGCGGCGATTGTCGCCACCTACATCCTCATGTACTTTGCCGGCTTCTCGCTCAACATCATCTCGCTGCTCGGGTTGGCCATCGCGATTGGATTGATGGTCGATAACGCCATCGTGGTCAACGAAAACATCAACCGGCACCTTGAGGAGGAGCGTGATCCGAAGACTGCCGCCCGGCGGGGCGCGGCGGAGATCGAGCTGGCCGTGCTGGCCAGCAACCTGGCGAACGTCGCGGTGTTTATCCCCATCGCATTCATGCGCGGCCTGGTCGGACAGTTCTTCCGCCAGTTCGGGTTGACGGTCGTGTTCGCCAACCTGTTCAGCATCTTGATTGGATTTACGCTGACCCCCATGCTGTCCAGCCGCTGGCTCCGTCCACAATCCGACGGCGTCGGGGAAACAGGCATTCGCGGGCGGGTCAACCGGTTCTTTGCGCGCTGGGACCGGGCGTACGATCGCCTCGCCGCGCGCTACCGCGGCGCGTTGAGCTGGGCGCTGTTGCACCGCGGACGCGTGCTTCTGATCGCAGGGATCCTCTTTGTCGGCAGCATTGCGCTGGTCGCCTCCCCGCTGATCGGGAAAGAGTTCTTCCCCCAGGGCGACTTCGGGCAATTCCAGGTCGACATCTCACTTCCACCTGGCGTGTCCCTCGCGCAAACCGACCGCGCCACCGCCGCGGTCGAGCAGCAGATCGCGAAATTGAAAGAGGTCGACGCATCCTTCACCATTGTCGGCGGCTCCGATACCGGCTTCGGATTCACCGAAGTCGGCACCCATCGTGCGCAGATCTTCGTCAACCTTGTGCCTCGTGAACAGCGTGCGCGCTCGCATGAGGAAGTGATGGCCGACCTGCGGACGAAGGTGCGTCACGTCGCTGCCGCGACGATCAAGATTGGTGCACAGGGCGTTGCCGGTGGCGCAGCGCCGGTGATGATTGAGGTCACCGGACCCGATCCGGCCGTACTCGATCGCCTGGCGATGCAGGTGAAAGACATCGTGGCGGCCACGCCCGGGACTACAAACGTGGATACCAGCCTGCGGACCGGCAAGACGGAAGTACAGGTCCGGCTGGACCGCGCGCGGCTTGCGTTGTTCGGGCTGTCGACGGCGGACATCGGGGACCAGTTGCGGACCAACATTGAGGGCACGCCGATGACACACTACCGCGTCGCCGGCGACGAGTTTGATATCACGGTCCGCGCGCAAACTGCCGATCGGGACGCGCTCGAGAAGTTGGGCGCGATGCGCGTCGGCGCGGTGAACGGTGCGGCCATCCAGTTGAGTGACGTGGCCACACTGCAGCTTCGGCGCGGTCCGGTCACCATCGACCGGCTCAATCGCCAGCGCCTGGTAAACGTCTATGCCTCCCTGGCGGGTCGCCCGCTGGGGGCGGTCGTCTCCGAGATCCAAGCGAAGATGAGATCTGTGACCGTCCCGCCGGCGTATAGCGTGCGGTTCGGCGGCGAGGCGGAGTTCCAGCAGGAAGCATTTGGGGACATGTTCTTTGCGCTAGGGCTGGGTATGCTGCTCGTCTACATGACGATTGCCGCTCAGTTCGAGTCATTGCGCAACCCGCTGGCGATTATGTTCAGCGTGCCGCTGGCCGGGATCGGCGTATTCCTCATCCTGCTGATCAGCCGCACAACCGTAAACCTCATGTCGTTGCTCGGGATCATCATGCTGGCCGGTATCGTAGTGAACAACGCGATCCTGCTCATCGAGTTCACGACCCAGTTACGCGAGCGCGGGCTGGCGCGACGTGAAGCGCTGTTGCAGGCGGGGCAAACACGCCTGCGGCCCATCCTCATGACCGCGCTCGTGTCGATCATGGGAGGACTGCCCGTGGCCCTCGGGTTGGGCGCAAGCGGCGCGGAGATCCGGCGGCCGCTCGGCATCGCCGTTCTCGGGGGCATGTTCACTTCCACCTTCCTGACGCTGTTTGTCATTCCAGTGATGTACACCCTGCTCGAGGATCTCCAGCTGCGCGTATGGCGCCGCAGGGCCGTGCCGACCGGTGCCGTTCAGCCCGTCGCCGGAGCGGCAGACGGGGACGACACGCAACCACGGTAGCCTGGTAGCCAGGTAGCGAAAGCATGATTTTTGGCTACCCGGATGGCTGGCTACCCGGCCACCGGTCTTGTGTCGCCCACCAGAAGGCCACGCCGACGGTCGCCCCGCCGAGGTGCGCCAGAGCTGAGACGTTGCTCGCGCCGCTGACCTGTTGGTACGCACCCAGCAGCTGTAACGCTACCCAGAGCAATCCCCAGGCATACGCCGGCATATGGATCCACCGAAAGTAGAGGAAGAACCGGAAGAGGATGCCGAGGCGTGCCTTCGGGAACCGCAGGATGTAGAACGCGAGGATCCCCGAGATCCCGCCGCTCGCGCCGATGACCGGAATCGTGGACCGCGGGTCGAGCGCGATGTGAGCCAGATCGCCGAGTAGCGCCGCACCTGCAACCAGCAGCAAGTACCGCGCCGTACCGAGATAGTCTTCCACGTTGTCGCCGAACACCAGCAGGAAGTACATATTCCCGATGAGGTGCAGCAGGCTGCCGTGAAGCAAGAACGACGTGACGAACGTCAGCCCACCGTGACGAATTGCCTGCGCCGGGATCAATCCATACTGCTCCACGGCCGTCTCGAGATTGAAGAACGCTCTGATACCGAAGGCCGCGATGAAGCCGATCAGCGTCCAGGTCGCGACCGGCGCGCGCTTCAAGAAGGGCTGCTCGTATTCGACCGGCATGCCCACGAGCGCCGGCAGATATTTCCACCACTCGTCGGGTGCGTTGCTGCCCCGATCACGCCGAGTTCGTTCCTTATCCGCTTCAATCTGCGCTATGGCCAGGATCTCTCGGGCCTGCTCCGGCAGCTGGGAGTCAGCAGGCCGAGCGGAAGTCACCACTTCCGTATATTCTCCAGGATCGAACCAGACGAATTCACAGGCCCGGCACACGTCGAGAGTAATGTCGTCTGAGACAGGAGCTTCAGTCATGCTGCGGCCGCACGATGGGCACTCGCGACCGGGAACGCCTCCATCACGACGCGCCGGCGGCCACAGCCGGTTCACCGCCTCACTAAGAGCCGTCTTGCGCAGAAGACCGATGCTTACGGCACGGCCTCCGCACGATGGGCAGTGCCAGTAGACGCCCTGTGGAGCCTGTGCACGGTTCAGTCCGTGACGGCAATGCGGGCAGGTGAACACAGTCTAGTTCTGCCCGACATGAAATTCTTGCAGTCGAATTTCAGTGTGGATCCGACGGCGAAGGGTGAAAGCGGAAAGCAGTAGGCAGCACAACTACTGCGTTCTGCCTACTGCCTTCTGCCTTCGTAGTTTGAGAGTTTAGTCGTGCTCGTGGGGCGGATGGTCACGCATCCGGCGGACTACGACTTCCAGCATCTTGACCGCCAGCTCGGGATTTTCCTTGAGCAAGGCGCGGAAGTCCCAGCGGACTAGCTGCAGGCATCTTGTGCGAGTCTTTGCGGTGACCGTCGCGGTGCGAGTGCGATCTTCCATCAGAGCCATCTCGCCGAAAAACTCCCCGGGTCCCATCTCCCGGAGCTTGTGACTGTTGTGGGTGACCTCGACGTTCCCCTCGGCGATGAGGAAGAAGCCCACGCCGGGATCGCCTTGTTTGACGATCAC
>JAHZOA010000004.1 GCA_020028455.1 Armatimonadota bacterium
GAGTCTGTTCGATACATCAGCGACGTCGTGCCCTACGGGGGAATCATCCGCGGCGTTCACCGGTATGCGGCCGATGGATTCATCGTCGGGGTCCTGCTGCATTTGTTCAGGAACTGGTTCACCGACCGCTATTTGTTCTCACGTGACAATCCCTGGATTTCCGGGATGTTCCTCTTGCTGTTTGGCGGCTTCATTGGGTTCACGGGTTATCAGCTCGTGTGGGACGAGCGCGCGCAGCTGCTCACCTCGATGTTCATCGCGATGCTGCGGAGTATTCCGGCCGTCGGTGAGCCTCTCGCCAGGGTCTTTTTGGGAGGCGAGGGGATCGGCGAGGGGACACTCGTTCGGATCTTGTTCCTTCACATCGTTCCGGCGTCGACATTGTACGCGCTGCTGTGGTGGCACTATCTCCGGTTACGCCATCCGAAGATCTGGCCGCCTGGAGTCTGGGTGCTGTTTGTGGTCGGCATTGTCTTCCTTCTTGCCGGGGTCATCCCCGCAATCAGCGGGCAGCCGGCGGCGCCGGCGTCGCGGCCCACGTCCTTCCCGCTGGATGTGTTTTTCATGCTGCCGTTCTGGCTGCTGAACTGGTTGAGCCCGGGCGTCGTCGTCTTCCTCAGTGTGGTGCTGTTCGCCGCGGTGCTGGCAGTGCCGTATTTCAGTAGGCGCGAGACACCGGCGCACATGGGGGTGCGTCACGCGGGCGTGGCGCAGGTGATCGACGGCAACTGCACAGGCTGCGAGCTGTGCTACTTCGATTGCCCGTACAACGCGATCATCATGGTGCCATCACCGGGTCCAGGGCTGAGCAAGGCGGCAGCAAACCGAACGCTGCTGGCGGTGGTGCTGGAGTCTCGCTGCGTCGAATGCGGGATCTGCATCGGGGCGTGTCCATTTGAAGCGCTCGAATTGCCGAAGCTCATGGAACGAGACGTGCTCTCACACATCGCGAACGCCGTGCAACCGGCTCAGATATGACCTCCCCTAAGATCGTGGGATTTATCTGCGACTGGAGCATCGACATCGCGCCGTTGCTCTCGGGGAACCGCCTGAGCGATTTGCCGAACGTGTATATCATCCGCGTGCCGTGCTCGGGATTCGTCCGGCCTAGCTGGCTGGAAGACGCACTGAATCAGGGGGCGGACGGAGTATTTGTGACCGGCTGTCCGTACGGTGATTGTCTGAACCGTGAGGGCAACTTCCTGATTCGGGATCGTGTCGATCAGTTGCAACGCCGCCTCCAGCGGCGCCGGATCGATCCGGCGCGGATGGCCATGCTCGCGCATGGGTTGCACGATCGAACGGAATTCCTCTCCGATGTGCAGGCGTTCTCAGATCGACTCTCGGAGATCGCTACTGCCAAAGCGAAACCTGTCCCCTCGGCAGAGCCTGCGCCCGCTCCGGGAGGGTCTCCATGAAGAGACGGCCCCTGCGGGTACATATCGCGTATCTGATCTTCTACCTCCTCTGGTTCATCTTGCTGACATTCATCGCAGCGTTCGGATTGGTTGCTGAAGCGTAAATCGTGAATGGTGAATGGTATGGGAGGGATGTTGTGAAGGGACGTTTGTGGTTTGTCTCGATCACGATTCTCGTTGGTGTGACGAGTGCCGCGTGCGGACCGGGTGGCCCTCCGGGCGGAGGGCCACAGGCCGGGCCGCCGGGCCCTCCCGGCTTAGTTCCGGTGTCAGAAAAGGAATGGACGATCACCTTCCCCAGCAGCCCGATCAAAGCGGGCAGAATCACGTTTCGGGTGAAAAACGATGGGGCGATCGAGCACAATTTCGTAATCGAAGCCGCGCGTCTACAGATCGACGCCATTCAGCCGGGACAGGCGAAGGAAGCCGCAGCCGACCTTAGGGCGGGAACGTATGACGTGTTGTGTAACATTCCCGGCCACAAGGAAGCAGGGATGAAAACAACAATCACGGTCACACCGTAGGGCTGGGCTTGAGCCAAGAAGACGGCGGCCGGGAGGCCGCCGTCTTTTCTTATCGAAGACGAGCGTGATGGATCTCTCGCACCTGTATACACCCGTCCAGCACGATCTCGAGAGGCTTCAATCCCTCATGGAACAGGAGCTTGCTTCCGACGATCCTTTTATCGCTGAACTCGTTCGTCACGTGCTCCGGACGCGGGGGAAGTTGCTTCGACCGGCACTGGTGTGTCTGTCGGCCCAGGCCAGCGGCGGGGCCGGAGATGCGCGGCTGTGGATCGCTGCCGCGGTGGAGCTGATTCACATTGCGTCGTTGATCCACGACGATATTATCGACGATGCCGATCTGCGCCGGGGCGAGCCGACCGTGAATGTGCAGTGGGGCAACCAGATCGCGGTCCTCCTTGGGGATTACTTGTTTGCGAAGGCGTTTGATCTGCTGAGCCGCGTCCGCCATCCCGAGGTGGCGCCGACCATGGCCCTGGCGACCGTGAAGATGAGCCAGGCGGAGATCATGCAGATCAAGTACGGCCAGCAGCCACATGAGGACGAGGATGTCTACTTTCGCATCATTGCCGGAAAGACGGCGCACCTGTTCTCTGCCGCCTGCAAGGCCGGGGCGCTTGTCGCAGGAAACGCGGACGCGGCCCCGCTCTTGAGCACATACGGGCTGGAGTGGGGCATGGCGTTTCAAATCACTGACGACGCACTGGACCTGACGAGTAGGGAAGAGTTCCTGGGCAAGCCCATCCATAGCGATATTGAGAGCGGCAAAGTCACGTTGCCGGTGATCCGGGCGCTTCGTGACGCAACTTCCGAAGACCGCGACCAGTTGGTTCGCCTGCTCAGCGGCCCTGCGCGAGACGGACAGCGAGAGGAACTGTTCCAGTTGCTGCACCGGTATCGCGGCATTGACTACGCGCTCGACGTGGCGGCGCGATACTCGCGTCGGGCCGCAACAGCGCTGACGCCGCTTCCAGATGGAGCCGCCAAGGACAGCCTGATGCGTCTCGCCGAGTTTGTCGTCGTCAGGACCCGTTGAATGCCGCAGGGGGTTGTGGCGGTGGTAGGCGCATCCGGATTTGTCGGATCGCTGCTCACGAGAGCGCTTGCCGGTGCCGGATGGACCGTCCGAGCCATCGTCCCGTCGGCGGTCGCGGTCGACCGTCTGCGCGCCCTTGGGTATCAAGTGGCACTTGCGGATGTGCGGGATCGACGGTCACTCGACGCCGGGCTGGCCGGGTGCCGCGCAGCCGTGCACCTCGTGGCCATCCTTAGAGAGTCGGGCGATGAGACGTACGACAGCGTCAACCGGCAGGGCGCGGGCAACGTCGCGGAAGCGATCAAAATCGCCGGCCTCGATCGACTCATACACCTCAGCGCGCTTGGGGCTGGTCCGTCGTGCACGCGGTACTTGCGCTCGAAGTGGGCCGGTGAGGAAGAAGTCCGGCGCTCCGGCGCCAGGCATGTTATCTTCAGGCCTTCCTTTATTATGGGGCCGGGCGGAGGCTCGGCCGAGCAATTCGCCCAGGCCGTCACATACGGGCCCTGGTACCCGCTCCGGCTGCTACTGGGCGGGGACAGCGTGTTTGCTGCGTTCGCCAACCTCACGCCGGTCATCCCCATTCTTGGATCGGGGCAGGCGCGCTTCATGCCCGTCGATCATCGCGACCTCTTCAGCGCCGTGCTCCAAGCGCTCGAGCGCGACGACGTTCTCGGAGAAACGTTCGAGTTAGGCGGTCCGGACGTGGTCACGTTTGATCAGATCATGGACACGGTCGCGGAGGTCCTCCGCCTGAGGCGATGGAAACTTCACATCCCAGGCGGTGTGGCATCTATGATCATCCGCATCTTCAGCGTGCTGCCGAATCCGCCTATCATGCCGGACGAGTACGAGACTCTGCAGGTCGACAATGTGTGCGATAATACGAACGCCGTCCAAACATTCCGGCTGTCGCTCCGCCCGTTCGCAATGTCACTTCGGGATGCGCTGCAAGGGAGCGTGAGCTCTGGAGGGCTCGTTGGTGGAGAATAGGGACTCGCCCGGGTCGAGAGAAACTCGGGTCAATCGGATCCTGAAGAACATCGTGGCGCTCGCTCGCGCTCGATGGGAGCAGGCGCAGCGGGAAGGGCGGGCGGTCGTCCGCGATCTCATTACCGGTGCCGTCCTGATCGTCGTTGCGATCGTCCTGCTGGCACTGTCTGTGCCGCTTGCCGTGGTGACCATCATCCTCTTGCTCGCAGAAGTCATGCCTGCCTGGGGTGCTACAGGAATCGTCTTTGCGGCGATGCTGGTGGTGGCGGGCCTGCTGGTGCTCGTCGCCCGGAGCAAATTCCGGCGGCGAGGCTTTCAGGTGGTGCGCGATCTGGGGCAAGATTTCATCACCATGCGCGAGTCGCTGAGGCGGGAGGCGTAGACAGCCGATGTCCGAGGTCCGGGGTCCGAGAACCGATCCTAGGAAGCGCGCTGAACAGCTCCGAGCGGATATCAGTCGAGATCTTCACGCGCTGAGAGTAGTGGTGAGTAGGGGCAACCCGGCGGCCATCGCCCGAGAGGCCGCGCCGTCGGTCCCGGCATGGGTGGCCGGTGCCGTGGCGGGGATTGCAGCAGGTGTCTGGGCGGTATCCCGCCGCAGAGCCCAAACGGGGACGGCCCGTTACTCGTCCAAAGCTACAGAGCAAGTTATAATTGGACGTGGAGGTGGCTGATGCCCAATATCGGCTGGCCCGAATTGATCGTCATCCTTGTCATTGCTCTACTGATCTTTGGACCGCAGCGGCTTGCGGGTATCGGCTCCGCCATGGGAAAGGCCATCAGGGAGTTCCGGGGAGCCGTACGCGACGCCGAGAACGAGATCGACAAGTCTACAACCCCGGACAAAAGACCTTAACTGCAAAGGCTGTTGAAGGTTGAAGGTTGTAGGTTGAAGGTTACGGCGGGTGTGTCCCGTTTGAACCTTCAACATTCAACCTCCGACCTTCAACGTTTCTGGTGAGTTATGGAAGACCGGCCGATGACGTTGATCGAGCATCTGGAGGAGCTGCGGAGGCGGCTGCTCATCTCAATTGCCGCTTTTCTTGTCGGGATGATCGTGGGTTGGTTATTTGTGGATCGCGTTCTGGGGGCGCTCATCCGTCCCATCGGGCACGTCGTCTTCCTCGCACCAACCGAAGCGTTCTTTGTCCGCCTGAAGGTCGCAGCCCTCGCCGGAGTCTTCGTCAGTCTTCCTGTGGTGCTGGTCCAGATCTGGCTGTTTGTCTCAGTCGGCTTGACGCGGACGGAGCGCAGGTACACCCTTTCGCTGCTGCCCGTATCGCTGGTGCTCTTCGTCGCCGGCGCTCTGTTTGCGTTCTTTGCCATCCTTCCCGTCGGCGTGCGCTTCCTGCTCAGTTACCAGACGCCTGATCTGGTCCCGATGATCTCGGTCGCCGCGTACACGTCATTTGCCACCGCGTTTGTGCTGGCGTTTGGTTTGGTGTTCCAGCTGCCCATCGTGATCCTGTTCCTCGCCCGCCTGGGGATCGTGACCTCCCAGTCGCTTGCCGCCTGGAGGCGCTATGCGGTGCTGGGAATCGCCGTCGCCTCAGCCGTACTGACACCGGGCGGAGATCTCTTTTCCATGGTCCTGATGGCTGCGCCGACGTATCTCTTGTACGAAGCCAGTATCTGGATCGCGAGATTCGTGGCGCCGAAGTCCGTCGAGCGGCAGCAGTCCGCCCTGGGCAGCGAGTGACCTCGTAGCACCCCCGAAACACCGCAGGTTCCCTTTTTCAACGCGGAGAAATCCTGTGGCTGCTATGCGCGTGGCCAGGCGGCCCAGAAGCCCGTGGTGGATCCTGGCGATTGTGATCTTCCTCGGCGCGTTGCTAGGGAGCGTGATCGCGGAGGCCCTCGTCGGCTATCCCGTGCTGTCATTCCTGTCGCGGGACCTCTTCTACGGGGTCGATCCTCCGTTCACGTTGAATGCCCGCGTCTTCACATTTACAATCGGCGCCACCATCCGGCTGAACCTAGCGATCGTGCTCGGCATCGTTCTCGCGATATGGCTCTTTCGGCAACTGTCTTGATTGGCAGGTCGTTTGGCTCACATGGGTTATCCGTTTCGCTGCTATACTGCGCGTCATGGGCCGGCGTCACCATCTCACCATCCAGGCCCTACCACCTGAGCTAAGACCCCGTGAGCGGCTCTGCATGCATGGTCCCAGGGCCCTCTCGACCGCTGAGTTGCTCGCGATTGTCATCGGTGCTGGAACACGCGATGCCACAGCGGTTGACGTAGGGGTTGCACTCCTGGCCCGCCATGAAACGCTGGGCCGCTTGTCCCAGGCATCGGTGCGAGAGTTGGCCGCGCACCGTGGGATGGGGCAGGCGAAAGCCGCCAAAGTCGTGGCCGCCCTCGAGCTTGGCCGCAGGCTGCTGGAGCCTCGTCCGATGCGGCCAGTGGTGCGGAGCGCGGCCGATGCGGCGGCCGTCGTGAGGCCGTCGATGGTGGGCCTTGACCGGGAGCATTTCCGCGTCCTCATGCTCAACACCAGGCACGAGATACTTGATATCGTGGAGGTGTCGGTGGGCGGGTTGAGCTCGGCGCCTGTGCACCCGCGCGAGGTGTTCAAGGAAGCGATTCGGGCCAGTGCAGCCGCGGTGATCGTCGTCCACAACCATCCGTCCGGCAGCTCTGAACCGAGTCGCGACGATGTGCTCATTACCGAGCAGCTCCGGGCCGCAGGCCGCCTCGTGGGCATCGAACTCCTCGACCATCTCATCATCGGCGAGCGGTCATACACCAGCCTGCGCGAGGCGGGGCAGGGGTTTCCGTAGAAGCGTGTAAACAGTCGGCGCCTAGAGGAAGGCAAGTGACGGGCAATCAACAACCAGGACGCATCTCGGGGGTCTAGCAGGATGGCATTCGGGTCGCTGTTTTCGCGGTTCAGCCGCGACATGGGCGTTGACCTCGGCACTGCGAACACGTTGATTTACGTTCGGCGCGAGGGCATCGTCGTGCGCGAGCCTTCCGTGGTCGCAAAGCGCGCCGACGACGGACAGATTCTCGCCGTCGGCGAGGAAGCGAAGCGTATGATCGGGCGGACGCCCGCTGAGATCATAGCGATACGGCCGATGCGCGACGGCGTCATCGCCGACTTCGACACGACCGCGGCGATGCTATCGTACTTCATCCGCAAGGGCCTCAAGAACCGCACGTTGATGCGGCCGCGCGTGATCGTCGGCATCCCTTCGGGTGTCACGGGGGTGGAGAAGCGCGCCGTCATCGACGCCACCGAGCAGGCTGGTGCCCGCGAAGCATACCTGATTGAGTCCCCGATGGCCGCCGCGATCGGCGCCGGACTTCCGGTCTCCGAGCCTGTGGGCAGTATGGTCGTTGATATCGGTGGCGGCACGACCGAGGTGGCGGTGATCGCGCTCGGCGGGATCGTGACGGTGAAGTCGATCCGCGTCGGCGGCGACGAGATGGATGAAGCGATCATCCAGTACTGCCGCCGCGCGTACAATCTGCTGATCGGCGAGCGCACGGCCGAGGAAATCAAGATCTCCATCGGGTCGGCGTACCCATTGAAGGAAGAGCAGACAATCGAGGTTCGCGGGCGGGACCTTGTGAGCGGCCTCCCGCGCACGGTCAGGATGACGAGTTCCGAGGCCCGCGAGGCACTCGCTGAGCCTGTCGCCCAAATTGTCGAGGCGGTCAAACAGACGCTAGAGCGGACACCGCCCGAACTGGCGGCCGACATTGTGGATCGGGGCATCATCCTGGCAGGAGGGGGATCGCTGCTCCGCGGCGTGGACCGGCTGCTGGCCGAGGAGACCGGTATGCCCGTGACAATCACAGACGATCCGTTGTCAGCGGTGGCGCTCGGGACCGGTCGGGCCCTGGAGGAAATCGAAATGCTGAAGCGAGTCCTTATTACCTCGCGAAAGCTCTAGGGGATTGGACGTGTTCGACGTCATCATCGCTCGGCGACGGATCGCGGTTCTCGTTGGGCTGATCCTGTTCACGCTCGCGCTGCTTACGAGTCAGGTGCGCAGCGCCGACCGGCGGCAGGTCGGCCCCCTAGGGACTGCGGTGCTGACCGTGTTGCTGCCCATTCAGACTGGGATGGCGCATGTCGCCGACGCCGGAACGCGATGGTGGCGCCTCTACACGGAGATCGGGCGGCTTCGACAGGAGAATGCGCGGCTGCGCTCCGAGGTCGAACGCCTGTCGCAGGATCTCACCGTTGTCAGGGAACAGGCGATCTCCGCGCGCCGCATGGAGCGCCTGCTTGAGTTCCGGCCTCAGCCTGGATACCGCACAGTCGCCGCGCGCGTCATTGCGCGGGATGCGGAGCGGTGGTTCTCGACGCTTCTCGTTGATCGTGGAAGCCGCGACGGTGTACGGCGCAACGCGGCTGTCGCAACCGCGGATGGCGTCATCGGCAGGGTGATCGAGGTGACGCCTACGGCCGCGCGGGTACTGCTCATCGGAGACTCGCGTAGCGCCCTCAGTGTCATCGTGCAACGGTCCCGCGAAGCCGGAATCGTCGAGGGCCGAGGCGGAGAGATGCTGCATTTGAAGTACCTGTCGCGGACGGGTGACGTAGCCGCGGGTGACCTCGTGGTCACCTCCGGGTTGGGCGGCGTCTTCCCCCGAGGGCTCGTGGTTGGGCGGATCGTCACGATCAATCGCGAGCCCGGGGCGCTGCAGCTGGAAGCAGAAGTGAAATCGGCGGCATCGGTGGCGCGGCTTGAGGAAGTCGTGATCCTGCGGGAGCGTGCTGATCGTGGCGGCCCTGGTCCAAACCGCATGGCTGGCCAGGCTGCCGGGCGTCGGTGCGGTGATTGATCCCGTGTTGGTGCTGGCCGTGGCGACAGGCTTTCTGCGGGGAGCAGAATCCGGCGCCGTGATCGGGCTGGCAGGGGGGTTGTTGCAAGATTTACTGAGCGGTGGCCCGCTCGGGATGCATGGGTTGAGCAAGCTGGTCGCCGGATTTGGTTCCGGTCTTTTTGAGCGGAGTATCTATATCGAGAACCCCTTTCTGCCCGCCGTCGCTGCCTTCGCAGGGACCCTCCTCGGTGAGGCGCTGTTGAACGTTATCGGCGTGGTGACCGGACTGGGATCGGTCTCATGGACAGAGGCTGTCCCCCGGGTGGTCATCCAGGCGGGACTCAACAGTGTCATCGCCCCGCCGCTGTTCCGCGGCGTCCGATCCCTCGATGAGAGGTTCGAGAGACAACATTGACGTACCGCGCGCCGCGGAACGCGTACCGCGGAACGCGATACGGTAGTTAGGAGCTAAGATGGATTTTCAAGCGCCGCGACAGCGCCTGTTCGCGCTGTCCTTAATCATCGCGATTGCGACCGGAATCCTGGTGGGCCGGCTCTGGCAGATCCAGGTCCTCCAGGGTACGGCGTACCTGCGCCAGTCGGAAGAGAACCGGATTCGCGATTACGTACTCACCGCGCCCCGCGGGATCGTCTACGATCGAAAGGGACGCCCCCTCGTTACGAACCGACCCTCGTTCACGGTCGCGATGCTCCCGCTCGAACTGAGAAGGCCTGCCGAAGTTATGGCAACGCTCGCGCCGATGCTCGGTATGACGCCTGGAGAGATTCGTGCCAGGATTGAGAGCAGCCGCGCCCGTCTGTTTGAGCCCGTCCGGGTGAAGCGCGACGTGGGCACGCGCGTCGTGGCGATGATCGAGGAGAACCGGATGGATCTGCCTGGCGTCATCATCCTCGCGGAGCCGGTGCGCTACTACCTACACGGGAAGATGACTGCGCACGTCATGGGGTACATCGGCGAAATTGATGAGGACGAACTCAAGGCGAGGAAGATCGAGCGATACAAACTCGGAGATCTGGTTGGGAAGTCTGGCGTCGAGCGCAAGTACGAGGCGGCGCTGCGAGGAAGTGACGGCCGGCTCCGGATGGAAGTCGACGCGCATGGCAGGCCACTGCGGGAGCTGGGGCGTGTGGCCGCGGTTCCGGGACGATCGATTGTCCTGAGTCTCGATCTGGACGTCCAGCGGGCCGCCTTCGAGGCGCTGCAGGCCAGCGGCCTTCCCTCAGGCGCGGTCGTGGCGATGGATCCCCGCAGCGGGGAGCTGCTCGCGATGGTGAGCACGCCATCGTTTGATCCCAATCTGTTTGCAACCGGTATCTCGCCTAAAGCCTGGCAGGGGCTGGTCCGCCACCCGCTCCGACCGCTCCTCAACCGGGCCGCCGGGGCGGCGTTTGAGCCGGGCTCGGTGTTCAAACTGGTGACGGCGACGGCCGCCCTGGAGCGCGGCATCGTCAACAGGCAAAGCACATTCCATGCACCGGGATACTTCCGCCTCGGCCGGTGGGTGTTTCGCGACCTCAAAGCCTGGGGCACAGTAAACTTCATGACCGGCATGGCGAATTCGATCAACGTCGTCTTCTACACCCTCGGCAACCGGCTGGGCGGGGAAGTGCTGGCTCTCTACGCGAAGATGCTCGGCCTCGGGGAAGTCACCAATATCGATCTGCCCGCCGAGGTTTCCGGAACGATCCCGAGTCCCTCAACGAAGAAGGCGCTGGTCGGCGAGCCCTGGTATCCCGGTGACAGCGTGAACATGTCCATCGGCCAGGGGGCAGTGACCGCGACTCCATTGCAGGTCGCGCGGATGGTATCGGTTATCGCCAACCGCGGAACGTTGTATCAACCGCACGTGCTGCTGCTGATGCATGACAGGGGCGGCAAAGCGCGCCGCACAGGACGCGTCCTGCAAGGACGGGTCACGCTGAAGCCCTCGACGTTCGACGTACTGCACGAAGGGATGCAGGCGGCGGTGGATCGCGGTACAGGCCGCGCTGCGGCGATCAGCGGCGTCATGATCGCGGGCAAGACCGGGAGCGCCGAGAACCCCCGCGGGAAGCCACATGCCTGGTTCGCCGGCTTCGCACCCGCCCGCGCGCCGACGGTCGTGGTCGTCGCATTCGTCGAGCACGGGTTCCGCGGGGGCATTTCGGCCGCACCGATCGCGCGCAGAGTATTTCTCGCAGCGCTGTCGCAGTCAACACCGGACCGGGGTGCGACCCCGCACCAGACGGCGCGCCAGATGGCGCGGGGCAGCGTCCGTGGTACCTCGGAGCCACGTCGATGAGCGCCCGGCTGCTCCGTTACGTCGACTGGACTCTGCTTGGGACGACACTGGCCCTGATGGCGTTCGGGGGCGTGATGATCTATAGCGCCACGCAGAACACCGGTGATCCTATGGGCTTCGTGAAGGTCCGTGTCCTTCACGCGTTATTCGGGCTGACGCTGTTGGCTGTGGCGGCCGCGGTTGACTACCAGGCGATCGCTCGGGCGTGGCGCCCGGTGTTGGGCGGCGCGATGTTCCTGCTCGTGATCGTCATGCTCGTCGGTATCACCACGATGGGGTCGCAGCGCTGGATCCCACTTGGACCACTGGGAGGCTTTCAGCCATCCGAACTCGCGAAATTAGCGCTGATCATTGCCCTTGCCAGGAATCTTGAAGCGCATCCCGACCTGGACTCCTGGCGCACGGTGATTCCGGTGTTGCTCATCGCGGCGGTGCCCGTAGGGCTGATCGTCGAGCAGCCGGACCTGGGCACGGCAATGGTGCTGGTGGCGATTACCGCCGCAATGCTCTTCGCTGCGGGGGCGCCCCGCCGGATCATGATGGCCCTTGGCGGCGCGACCCTCGCTGGCGTTCCCGTGCTTTGGCAGATGCTTCACGATTACCAGCGCCGTCGCCTCATTGTCTTCATCGATCCGGGTCTGGACCCGCAGGGCGCGGGCTACGCGCTGATCCAGTCCAAGATCGCCATGGGCTCGGGTCAAATGTTTGGGAAAGGGCTGCTGCACGGCACACAGAACCTGCTCAATTTCATTCCCGAGCAACACACGGACTTCATTTTCACGGTCGTGGGAGAAGAGCTGGGATTCCTGGGCGCGATGACTGTGCTGGCACTGTTCGCGATCTGGCTATGGCGGGGTATGACGATTGTCTATCTGGCGAAGGACAGGCTCGGCATGCTCATGGCGGTCGGCATCGTGAGCATGATTGCGTTTCACGTGGTCGTGAATATCGGGATGACGGTCGGGCTGAT
Source organism: Armatimonadota bacterium (assembly GCA_020028455.1). Lineage (GTDB taxonomy): Bacteria > Sysuimicrobiota > Sysuimicrobiia > Sysuimicrobiales > Kaftiobacteriaceae > JACPRY01. The sequence goes on from JAHZOA010000004.1 coordinate 12,028, forward strand.
GCCGATCACGGGGATTCCTCTGCCGTTTATCAGCCACGGCGGGAGTGCGCTCGTCGTCATGTTGATGGCGACGGGCGTCCTGCTCGGCATCGGGATGCGGAGAAAGAAAATCTTGTTCTAATGACCGAGGAGTGTAGCGATGAGCAAGGAGATTATCGCCAATATTGAGCCGTTCGAGACACGTGTCGCTATTCTCGAGGACGGCCAGCTCGTAAATCTCTTCGTCGAACGGGGGGAGCCGCTCGCCGGTAACATCTATAAGGGGCGAGTGGCGAACGTCCTGCCGGGCATGGACGCGGCGTTCATTGACATCGGACTGGAGCGCAACGCGTTCCTGCATGTCGGCGATGTCCGGGCGCAGCGCCTTGCGGGGGAAGAGGTCGACGACTCGTTTGGCCGCGGCGCGATCGCCCAGCGCTTGCGGGTCGGTCAGGAGATCTTGGTGCAGGTGACCAAGGAGCCGATGGGCACGAAGGGCGCGCGTGTGACGACATACGTGGCGCTGCCGGCCTACTACCTCGTGCTCATGCCGACGGTGAACTACGTCGGGGTCAGCCGCCGGATTGAGCGTGATCAAGAGCGCCGGCGTCTGCGTCAGCTCGCGGACAAGCTGCGCCCGAAGGGCATGGGCGTCATCGTCCGCACCGCTGCGGAAGGCGCGAGCGAGAAGGACCTCGCCGATGACATCCAGTTCCTGCTGCAGGTGTGGTCCCGGGTCGAGGAACGGTCGAAGAACAGCCGCGCGCCGGCGCTGGTGTATCAAGATCTGCGCCTCATCCGGCGTGTCGTGCGGGACCTGTTCACCGACGACGTAAGCCGGTTTCTCATCGACTCACCCGAGGAGTTTCAACGGGTGCAGGACCTCGTCGCATCATTTGCGCCCAAGCTGAAATCGCGCATCAGCCTGCATCGCGCCAGTGAGCCCGTGTTTGAGGCGCTCGGCGTAGAACGCGAGCTGGAGAAGGCTCTGCGGCGCAAGGTGTGGCTGCGCTCCGGCGGCTACATCGTGATCGACCGGACCGAAGCCCTCACCGTGATCGACGTCAATACCGGCAAATATGTGGGCAAGACTGACCTCGCCACGACGATCTTCCGCACCAACCTCGAGGCCGTCGGCGAGATCGTGAGGCAGATCACGCTGCGGGACATCGGGGGCATCATCCTCGTCGACTTTATTGACATGGAGAACGAATCTCACCGCCAGCGCGTCATGCAGGCGGTCAATGAAGCCGTGCGCAAAGACCGTTCGAAGATTCACATCATCGATCTCACTGGGCTCGGACTGGTTGAGATTACCCGCAAGCGCGTGTATCAAGATCTGGAAGAAATCATGCGGATTCCTTGTCCCTATTGCGAGGGCCGCGGACGCGTGCTGTCACCGGAGACGATGAGCATGCGAACCCGCCGGGAAGTACGGCGGCTGATGCGCACGGCCTCTGCCGCGGCCCTCCTGGTCGAGGTGCATCCGGATGTGTATAAAGAACTGTTCCGCGACGGGCCATCGTGGGTGCGACAACTGGAGGAGCAGACCGGTCGCCGGCTGACCATCCGTGGACGGGATGGGATGCATTTGGAGCGGATGCGCGTCGTCGAAGGCGAGCGCGTCGAGGACCTGGGCCGGGAGGAGACGGCGCGTGATCGGCGCGGTCAAGTCTACTGGCTTGATCGCGAGGGAGAGGACACGCTCGTATTCAGCGAGCGTGATGTGGAGCAAGAGCTGGCGCTGGCGGCTGCGGGCAACTCTCGCAATGGATTGATGCGGCGGCTGCTCAAACTTCTCGGGCGCTCCTAGCTCCGCGAGGCGGTGGTGAAGAGCGGCGGGACGGGGACCTTGGACCGGGGACCCGGCAATCGGCTATGGAGTGACTTAGTTATGGGTCCCCTTTCTCCAAGGTCCCCATCCCGCCGCCAAGGCCTCCTCGGCGCAGGCGACGGCCATTGAGGCGTGTGTATCTAGTGTGATAAAATACGCAAGGTCATGAGCGCCGCGCGCGAGTTGCGCGGCGCGTGTGTCTGGAGGATGGGATGTACGCGGTCATTGAGACAGGCGGAAAACAGTACAAGGTTGAGAAGGGTGGCACGATTCAGGTCGAGCTGCTCGACGCGGAGCCAGGCAAGGATCTCACGCTCGACCGAGTCGTGCTGTTCGCGGACGGCAAGACGGTGAAGGTCGGCTCGCCCGTGGTCAAGGGTGCGAAAGTACAGGCGAAAGTCGTTGGCCACAGCCGGGGGAAGAAAGTGATCGTGATGAAGTACAGGGCGAAGTCGCGCTACCGTCGAAAGACCGGACACCGGCAGCACTATACGACCCTGAAGATTGAAGATATTCTGTTGGAGTAGAGTAAAGGGGTTATCGAGATGGCTCACAAGAAGGGCATGGGCTCGTCCCGCAACGGGCGGGACAGCAAAAGCAAGCGGCTGGGTATCAAGCGCTTCGCCGGGCAGTTTGTCACTGCGGGAAGCGTGATTGTCCGCCAGCGCGGCACCAAGGTGCGGCCCGGAACGAATGTCGGTCTCGGTCGAGATTTCACACTGTTCGCACTCGTCGATGGTGTGGTGGCGTGGGAGCGGCGCGGTCGCGACAATCGCCAGGTGAGCGTGCATCCAGCGCAAGCATAGAGTTCGCAGACGGTTTCGGCAGGGGCTTGGTCGTCCGTGACCGGCCCCTGCTGCTTTCCATCGTATGTTCATCGATAGAGCGATCATCAACGTCAAAGCGGGTGACGGCGGGAATGGCTCTTTGAGTTTCCGCCGCGAGAAATTTGTGCCTAAAGGCGGCCCGGACGGTGGGGACGGCGGTCACGGCGGTGATGTCGTCCTCGTGGCAGACCAGAGCCTGTCGACGCTGCTGGATTTCCAGCACCGCCAGCATTTTCGCGCGCAGAGCGGAAGCCACGGAGAAGGCAGCAAGCGACATGGCAAGCGCGGAGGCACGCTCGTTGTTCCTGTTCCTGTGGGCACCGTTGTGAAGGATGCGACCACCGGCGAGGTCATGGCCGATCTCGCGCAGCACGGACAGAAGATCGTCATCGCCCGGGGTGGGAGAGGGGGCCGGGGGAACGCCAGGTTTGCGACACCGACCCGCCGAGCACCACGGATCGTGGAGCCCGGGGGCCCGGGTCAGGAACGCCGGCTGGAACTGGAACTCAAACTGATTGCCGATGTGGGCCTCGTTGGCTTTCCTAACGCAGGGAAGTCCACGCTCCTGAGTCGTGTGTCCGCAGCCCGCCCGAAGATTGCCGACTATCCGTTCACGACGACCGAACCACATCTTGGCGTCGTCGTACTTCCCGACGGGCGCAGTTTCGTTTTGGCCGACCTCCCCGGTCTCATCGAAGGAGCGCATCACGGCGCGGGCCTGGGTCACGCGTTCCTGCGTCACATATCGCGTACTAGAGTCCTGATCCACCTTGTGGATCTCTCGGTACCGGATCGCGATTCGCGCACAGACTTCGAGGCCGTCAATTCTGAGCTCTGGCAGTACGATCCCGCGCTCAAGGAACGTCCGATGCTCGTGGCGCTCAACAAGATCGACGTTCCAGAAGCGCGCGCAAAAGTTCAGGACCTCTCAGCGGCATTGGGGGCGCAGGGGTATCGCGTCTTCGCGATCTCTGGGGCAACGGGCGAGGGCGTGGACGCGCTCATGAAAGCCGCCGCACAGGTCCTCGATGAGACTCGCAGCCGGGAGCCAGTGTTGGCCGACCCCGGATCCCGGGCCCCGGACGCCGGGAGCTAGGAGACGCGCGTGGCACGAATCGGCATCATGGGCGGGACATTTGATCCCATCCACTACGGACACCTCGTGACTGCGGAAGAGGCGAGAGTCCAGTTTGAGCTCTCACAAGTCCTGTTCGTGCCCAACCACTATCCACCGCACAAAGATCTCAACGGCGTCACCGATCCCGAGCACCGCTACCGGATGACATTGCTGGCGACCATGACGAACGAGCACTTCGCCGTCTCTCGGATTGAGATCGACCGGCCCGGGCCATCGTTCACCATCGAGACGATCGAGATGCTCCGGAAGCCCTATGCAGCGTCGGATCTGTTTTACATCACAGGCGCGGACGCGATCTTGCAGATTGTGCGGGGAGAATGGGAACGTTCGGCGGAGCTGCTGGCGCTGTGCCAGTTCATCGCCGCGAGCCGTCCGGGATTCTCGCTGAACGCAGAGGACATGCGCCGCAGCAACGCGACGGGACGCCGGCTCGACAATGTCCATGTGATGGAGATCCCAGCGTTGGCGATCTCCTCGACCGATATCCGCCGGCGTGTCACGCAGAGCCGTCCGATTCGGTACCTCGTACCAGATCCGGTCGAGGCTTACGTCGTCAAACACCGGCTCTACCGATGACGTCATCACTGCGCTTGGCCCAGGTGGCCGCCGGGGCGATGGACGATCGGAAGGCCGAGGACGTGCTCGTGCTCGACATCAGCAAGCACACGCTGGTCGCGGACTATTTTGTGATCGGTTCCGCCGAGACAAACGTGCAGATCAAGGCGATTACGGAGGGTGTGGAGGAGGCTGTGGAGGAGGCGGGAGGCAGGTTGCTGGCCCGCGAGGGCCATGAGCGGGCGCGATGGGTGTTGCTGGACTTCGGGTCAGTTGTGGTGCACGTGTTTGGGCCCGAGGCGAGAAATCTGTATCGGCTGGAGCGTCTCTGGGCCGACGCGCCCATCGTCGCGCGTTGAGGAGTGTGCCTTGACGTGTCTTATCAACGCTGCCTATAATGTTCAAAGTCTCATATAGCGATGATCGGAAGTAGTAGGCAGGTGATGGGCGGAGCGAGCCGGAGGAATGGGTGAGATGACCGGCGCCTGAGCCAGCCGAACTCGTCCGGGAGCAGCCTGCCCGAATAAGGCGGTCGTGGGTCGTAGGTCATAGGTCGTAGACAAGACAAAAGAGGCATTTGCCACGACCTACGACCGACGACCTATGACCGCAGTTACCAGGGGGGCCGGGGCTTCACTCACGATACGAGTGATGAGCGGATAGCGTAAGGGCCTGTAGCTCAGGGGGAGAGCGCCCGCTTGGCGTGCGGGAGGTCGCGGGTTCAATTCCCGCCAGGTCCACCATTCGACGGGCACGCTATCAAATTGGGTGGTACCGCGGAGACCCTCCGTCCCATGGACGAGAGGGCCTTCCTATTTCTTGACGTCATGCGTGGGGAGAAACAGAGATGACGATCGGAGCGCATGTCTGGATGAATGGACGGGTGGTCGCGGAAAGGGAGGCGACCGTGTCCGTGCGCGCGCACGCGCTGCACTACGGCAGCAGCGTGTTCGAGGGCATTCGAGCATATGCGACCCCGCGGGGGCCGGCCGCGTTCTGCCTCCAGCAGCACGTGGACCGGCTCTTCGACTCATGCCGGATCTTCAGGATGGCCCTGCCGTACGCGCCCGATGAGATCACGAAGGCGATCGTCGATCTCATCCGCCGCAACGGCCACAACAACTGCTACGTCCGGCCCATCGTCTACCGCGGAGCGGGCTCATTCAACCTGGACCACCGGAAGTCTCCGCTAGAAATGGCGATCATAACGCTGGAATGGGGTCGGTACCTGGGGGTCGAGGCAATTGAGCAAGGCGTTGATGTCATGGTCAGCTCCTGGCGACGAATGGCGCCGAATACGTTTGCTCCCATGGCGAAGATCGGCGGACAGTACGTGAATTCATCGTTTGTCGCCATGGAGGCCACAGACGGGGGATTTGTGGAAGGCATCGCGCTGGACGTCGAGGGTAACATCAGCGAAGGCAGTGGCGAGAACATCTTCCTCATTAAAGAAGGGGTCGTCTATACTCCCCCGCTCAGCAGCGCCATTTTGCCAGGTGTCACCCGCATGGCCGTCATGACGTTGTGCCGCGATCTCAAGTACCGTGTTGAGGAGCGGGCGCTGCCACGTGAGTTCCTGTACACGGCGGATGAAGTATTCTTTACCGGCACAGCCGCGGAGATCACACCCATCAAATCCGTGGATCGGGTACCCGTGGGGAAGGGAGGCAGAGGAGCCATCACGGCCCGCCTGCAGGGCGAGTTTTTTGGGATCACCGCCGGCAAGATCCCCGATCGCCACATCTGGCTTACGTATGTGCACGCAGGTAAGCAGACTGTGAAGACCGGGTAGACTGTGCAGACGTCATTCGAGGGAATTGGATCGTGACAGAACGCCATAATCCGACCGCAATCGAGAAAAAGTGGCAGGCTCGGTGGGAGCAAGACCGCCTGCATGAGGCTAAGGATTTCGATCCAAAGCCGAAGTGGTATTTCCTGACCATGTACCCGTATCCGTCCGGCGATCTGCACATCGGCCACTGGTACGCCATGGCGCCCTCCGACGCCGCAGCCAGATACAGGCGCATGCAAGGGTACAATGTTGTGTTCCCGATCGGATTTGATGCGTTCGGGCTGCCGGCGGAGAATGCGGCGATCCAGCACGGCATTCACCCCTACAAATGGACCACAGACAACATCAACCGCATGCGCACGCAACTGCGGTCGATGGGCGCGATGTGGGACTGGTCGCGGGAGATCGTCACCTGCGATCCTGAGTACTACCGGTGGAACCAGTGGTTCTTCTTGCGTATGTACGAGCGCGGACTGGCGTACCGGAAGCTAGCGCCGGTGGACTGGTGCCCGAAGGATAACACGACACTGGCACGCGAGCAGGTGGTGGGCGAGGAGCGCGTTTGCGAACGATGCGGTACCCCCGTGATCAAGAAGAACCTGGAACAGTGGTTCCTAAAAATCACCGCATACGCCGAGGAACTGCTGGACTTCTCTGGGATTGCGTGGCCGGACCGTGTGCGGGTCCTGCAGGAGAACTGGATCGGGAAGAGCGTCGGCGTGGAGTTCGCCATGGAGGTGAAAGACCACCCTGGCGTCTCGTTCCGGGTCTTTACGACCCGGCCCGACACCGTCTACGGGATGACATTCGCGGTGCTGGCGCCGGAGCATCCTCTGGTCGATCAATTGGTCACGCCGGACCGGCGCCGTGAGGTCGAGGCGTACAAGTTCAAAGCCGCCCGCGCATCGGATATCGAGCGGCTGTCCACTGAAAAGGACCGCGACGGTGTGTTTATCGGGGCCTTCGCCGTCAATCCGATGAGCGGCGAGCCGATGCCGATCTACATCGCCGATTACGTCCTGCTGACCTACGGCACCGGCGCCATCATGGGCGTGCCGGCGCACGACGCGCGCGATTTCGAGTTTGCAAAGAAATACCAGCTCCCGATCCCGGTAGTGATCGCCCCACCTGGATGGGACGGCACGCCGTTGCGCGAGGCCTATCTGGGAGAGGGTACGATGGTCAATTCAGGCGCCTTCAGCGGCCTGCCATCAGTAGAAGGCTGGGAACGGATCGCAGACGCGATGGCAGCGCGCGGCATCGGTGAGCGAAAGATCAATTACCGCCTGCATGACTGGCTGATCAGCCGTCAGCGGTACTGGGGCACGCCGATCCCGATTATCTACTGCACGCACTGCGGCACCGTGCCTGTGCGGGACAATGAACTGCCGGTGGTGTTGCCGCTCGATGCAGAGTTCCGCCCGACAGGCGAATCACCATTGAAATTTCACGAGGGTTTCCGCCGCACGACATGCCCGAATTGTGGGCGCGGGGCCGAGCGAGAGACGGACACGATGGACACATTCATCGACTCGTCCTGGTACCAATACCGCTACGTGAGTCCCCATGAGGAACGTCACCCGTTCGAGGCCAAGAGGGGAACGTACTGGCTGCCGGTTGACCAGTACACCGGAGGCGTCGAACACGCGGTCATGCACCTCCTGTACACGCGCTTTTGGACGAAGGTGATGCGCGACATGGGGATGGTGCCGTTCGGTGAGCCGATGCTCCGGCTGTTCAACCAGGGAGTCATCCTTGGTGAAGACGGCGAGAAGATGAGCAAGTCTCGCGGCAACGTCGTCAACCCCGACGATTATGTTCAGAACGCCGGCGCCGACACGGTCCGCGGCTATCTGATGTTCATCGGTCCCTGGGACGGTGGCGGACCGTGGAACAGCAGGGGGATCGAAGGCATCAGCCGCTTTCTCCAGAGAGTTTGGAACCTAGTCACCGAGACAACGGGAACACGGGAACACGGGAACACGGGAACACGGAAGGATCCCGCAGCGTCTGATACGCGTTCCCGCGTTCCCGCGATCCCTGGTTCCCGAGATTTGGAGCATTGGACTCACAAAACCATTAAGAAGGTCACCGAGGATCTGGAAGGGTTCCACTTCAATACCGCGATCTCGTCATTGATGGAATACGTCAATTTCCTCTACGGCATACGCGATGAGCAGGTTGGTTCGGCGCAATGGGGTGAGGCGATGCGGAGCCTGGTCCTGTTGCTGGCACCAATGATGCCGCACGTCGCGGAAGAACTGTGGGAGCAGATGGGTGAACCCTACAGCGTCCATCTTCAGCGCTGGCCGTCGTACACGGAAGGCTTGGCGAATGCCGAGGTGGTCACGCTGGTGCTGCAGGTTGATGGCAAGGTTCGGGACCGCGTCCAGGCAGCGGCGGGTCTGCCTGAGTCTGAAGCGAGGACGATTGCGCTCGCCAATGAAAGGGTGAAGAAGTTCATGGATGGCCGCCAGGTCGCGGACGTGATTGTTGTACCCGGAAGACTCGTGAACGTCGTCACAAAATAGCGGTCGTGGGTCATGGGTCGTAGGTCGTGGAGACTGCATACCTACGACCCACGACCAACGACCTACGACCGCAGTCGAGGGAGTTGATGCTGTTGGAACTCATGTCAGGAAGGTGAAGCAGAAGTTTGACGTTCGCGCCATCGAAGACCGGTGGCGCCGGGCCTGGGAAGAGCAGGGGATCTACCGCACGCCGGAGCCTTCCACCAGGCCGAAAATGTACGTCCTCGATTTCTTCCCTTATCCCTCCGGCGATGGGCTCTCTGTGGGCCATGCGAGGAATTACGTACCCACCGACGTTCTGGCCCGCTATTTCCGCATGCGCGGACATGCCGTGCTTCATCCGATGGGCTGGGATGCCTTTGGACTTCCCGCTGAGAACGAGGCTCTCCTAAAGCGCCGTCACCCGCGCGACACCACCAGAGATTACTCGGCGAACTATCGGAGGCAGCTGCGGTTGATCGGCTGCTCGTACGATTGGTCGCGAGAGATCAGTACAAGCGATCCCGAGTTCTACCGGTGGACACAGTGGGGATTCCTCCTGCTGCTGCGTCGTGGGCTGGCGTACCGAGCGATGGGCTGGCAATGGTGGTGCCCGAAGTGCCGCACGATCCTGGCGAATGAGCAGGTAGAGAACGGCCGTTGCTGGAGGCACACCGACACACCTGTCGAGAAGCGAGAGCTCGAGCAGTGGTACGTCCGCACGACCGCATACGCCGATCGACTTTTGCACGATCTCGAGCGCGTGGACTGGCCCGAGCACATCAAGACGATGCAACGGAACTGGATCGGTCGTTTCGAAGAGGGGGGAACAGTCCGCTACCATTTGCATGACTGGCTCGTCAGCCGCCAGCGATACTGGGGCGCTCCAATACCGGTTGTGTACTGCGATCAGTGCGGGATCATCCCGGTGCCGGAACACCAGCTTCCTGTACTCCTTCCTGAAGTGGAATCGTACGAACCTGCGGGGACGGGGCGGTCACCGCTCGATGCGATGCCGGAGTTCGTGCACACATCGTGCCCGCGCTGTACGGGTCCCGCCCGGCGCGAAACTGACACACTGGATGGGTTCGCGGACTCGAACTGGTACTTCTTGCGGTTCGCCGATCCTTCGTATCGAGCCGGTCCATGGAATCCCGAGGCGATCCGCTATTGGATGCCGGTGGATTGGTACGTCGGCGGCGCGGAACAGGCGATCATGCACCTCCTGTATGCTCGGTTCTTCACCAAAGTGTTATTTGACGAGGGCCTCATTGAGTTTGAAGAGCCGTTCACCCGGCTGCGGAGCCAGGGGAGCATGCTGTCGCCGGTTGACGGTCTGCGCATGAGCAAATCTCGGGGCAACGTCGTGACGCCTGATGAGGTCGTAGACATCTACGGTGCTGATGCGCTGCGGGTCGCCGTGATGTTCATTGGACCGTTCGAGCAGGATGTCGCTTGGAATCCGGCGGTCGCCGCGGGCGCTGCGCGATTTGTGAGGAGGCTGTACCGGCTGCTGACACAACCTTCCACACACGGAGTCGGAAGTCGGGCCTCGGGAGTCGCCGGACAGAGGCATGATGTCCGATTACGCGTACATCAACTGATCAAATCTGCCGGAGAGGCGATTGAAAAGTTTCGGTTCAACACGCTGATCTCGGAAGTGATGACGTTCCTCAACGACGTAGAGGCGTGGAAACCTCAGTTTACAGGCACCGCGCTGTGGGACGAAATGACGGACACCCTGGTCAGAATCTGCGCACCTGTCACCCCCTTCGTGGCCGAAGACGCCTGGCACACCATGGGTCGGGAGGGAAGTGTGCATCACGCTCAATGGCCGGAGTATGATGCGTCACTGGTCCAGGACGTGACGCAGACCGTCATCATCCAGATTGATGGGAGAGTGCGAGACCGGATCACGGTGCCGCCGGATGCCGATCGCGATACCCACGTGCAGCTGGCGTCCGCGCGGTCTCGGGTGCGGGATGCCATTGGAAAACGGACCGTGAAACAGGTGGTGGTTGTGCCGGGGAAGGTCATCAACTTCGTGACCATAGACGCCTGACGGGTCACAAGAAAAGAGAGCACGGGGATCTCGGAAAACGCAATCCCCGTGCTCCTGTCCTGCTTGCTTGCCCTGAACCAGTGTTACCTTACCGTGATCGTGAACGACCGCTGTTCCTGACCGAGGTCACTGTGCGTCGCCGTCACTGTGAGATTGTGGGGTGTATTGGGTGCGATCAACGTCACCGGCACCCGCATGGTGAACTGTCCCTCGCTATTAGCCGTCACGGTCTGACTTCCGACCGGGAAGCCCAGGAAGAATGTGACGGTGGCTACGACCTGCGAACGCGCGGCCGTACGGCCGCGCACGGTGAACGGATTGCCCACCGTGGCCCCCGGATCCGGCTCGCGAATGTTCAGGATCATCTGGCCGGACGGCGGCATTTGGGCGGCGCCGCTGACGATGTTGATCTCCCACGCCTCGCGTGAGGTCGGGTTCAGCCTGAGGGGATCCAGGACCTGACCCGCCTGCAGCGCATCGGCACCACCTTGGGCCGGCTGTCCGTTACGGGTGACTACGACGTTCGACACATATCTGATGGTGCGCCCATCGGTGAGAATAATCGTTCGTCCGGATTTGGCAATCTGATCAATCCGGCCGATGGTCTCCATGTAGGTCGCGCGGATGCGCGTGGCGACGTTGTTCGTAAAGGTCACCTCAGCATCATCACCACGCCGCAGCGCTGCGACGCCCACCGAGCCACCCACGTTGCTCGACACGTTCACTCGCGTGACAGCTGTATCGACATTGATGGTGATTGTGTAGGCGACATTACCAGACTCAATGACGATCCTGGACTGATCGCCGGCCTGCTGCGCCGGACGAATGTCAGTGACCACGCCCTTGATCGTCTGACCCGCCGTAGGTGGCGGTGGCGGTTGCCCAACAGGCGCGCCGGTGGTCGAGATCACGACCGTGCGGCTCTCCTCACGGTACTCGACGGACGCGCCGAGCGACTCGCTGATGAACCGGAGCGGTACAAGCGTCCGTCCCCGGAGGATCGTTGCCGGAACGTCCAGCGTCACCGGCCGATCGTTCACCCTGGCGATGCGGCTGCCAATCTTCAGTTCGACCAGGGTGTTTGTTCTCGCCGCCAGCACCGTTCTGGTCGACGGATGCCATTCCACCGTGGCGCCCATCTTCTCAAACACGCCACGTACGGGTACGAGCACCCGGCTGCCTTGAACGACAGGCGGCTGATCAAACAACACCTGCTCACCGTCGACGAATACCCGAACGGCTCCCTGACCCAACACCGGGACGGTCACGAGCGAAGCGCTCAGGAGGACGGTCAGCAGGAGTGCGAATAATCCACGAGCTTGCATCTGCATTCCTCCTCGTTATTCGATCTTGTGGAACTGCCTCGCCCGTACGTACGGCCCCGACTGTCTTACGTTCGGATCCCCGACACGGTTCCGAGGGTTGGTGAGTTTGCGTACAGACAGCCCGGCTCGGATGCACCGGGCTGTCTGTGAATGCTATTGCTTGCTAGAGAACAGACCTATCGGCCGGCCGCAATCTGCTGCTGCACGATCCGGGCCGCCTCTGCATATGTGATCCAGCTTCCAGTCTGCTGGAAGACCAGCCATCTGAGGTAGCCGGGCAGTGACATAAAGCCCGCTTCCGGTGCAAACGGCTTCAGGTTCGACACGTTCGGATACTGCTGCGCGAACGCAGGCGCGATCGCGGCGGCGAGGACCAGAACGGTGAGAACCATCACGAAGATGCCTCGAAGCGTCATGTTGTTCTCTCCCTTCCTTCAGGTATAGTGCGCCGAGACCATTGGTCTGCGCGCTGTTCCCTGCAGGTCGTGCAGGGCTTGGCGATTATTTCCCCCTCCGCACGCTTCTCAAACCTCAGAAAGGTCGGGGAACCACGATCGGAACGACGAAGTTTCTACACATATCATGACGCCCGAGATCACGACCCTGCTCCTCATTCTGGGTGGCGCACTTATTCTGTTTATCACCGATTGGGTGTCCGCGGACGTGGTCGGCCTCAGTGTGCTCGTGCTCCTAATCCTTACGAATCTGCTTCCTGCGAAGGACGCGTTTGCGGGCTTCGGCAGTGATACGGTTCTGATGATCCTCGGCCTGTTTATCCTCACCGCCGCTCTCCTCCGTACTGGGGTGGTCGACCTCGTCGGCCGCTTCATCGTGCGGCGCGCGGGGGACCGTCCCGAGCATGTGATTGCGCTCGTGATGCTTGGTGTTGCGGGATTGTCGGCATTCATCAGCAACACGGCGGCGACGGCGTTTTTCCTGCCAGTGGCGATTGGCGCGGCGCTGCGGACCAAGATCAGCCCTTCACAAATCCTGATGCCGCTGGCGTTTGCCTCGATTCTCACCAGCTCGGTTACACTTGTCAGTACGTCGACCAACATCGTTGTGAGCGGCGTGATCGCCAACTATCAGCTACCGCCGATTGGAATGTTTGAACTGGCGCCTGTGGGGATTCCGATTTCGATCATCGGCCTGGCATACATGTGGGTCTTTGGACGTCGCCTCATCCCGACCCGCGTCGCAGCATCCGACCTGGCTGAGGAGTTTGGACTCGGGTCGTACCTCAGCGAGGTCCTGATTCTGCCCAACTCTAAACTCGTCGGTAAGACACTTGCGGAGTCAGCGCTTGGGCGAGACCTTGATCTGACCGTGATGCAGATCGTCCGCGACAAGGCGCGCACCTTAACTCCCCGCGCCTCCACCAAGCTCGAGAGCGGCGACGTGCTGCTGGTTGAAGGACGCCGCGACGAGATCCTCAAGATCAAAGACATTGCTGGCATCGAGATCAAAGCTGATGTGACGCTTTCGTTTCCTGAACTGCAGTCCGAGGACACCCGGCTTGCCGAAGTCGTTCTGCTGCCGCGATCCCGGTTAATCGGTCGCACACTCAAGGGTGTGGGGTTTCGCGAACGGTACGGGCTGCAGGTTCTGGCGGTCAATCGTGCCGGTGCGTCCATCCGCACGAAAATCAGCGAGGTTCGGCTGCGGATGGGGGATGTGTTGCTGGTGCAAGGTCACCGAGAGAACCTGGCGGCCCTCGACAAGGATGGGACGTTCCGAGTGTTAGGAGCGCTGCAAAGTGAGCGTCCGAAGGTGCGTCGCGCGCCTGTGGCGATACTGATCTTCGTCGGCGCGCTTGGAGCAGCCACGGTGGGTGTGGTCTCTTTGCCCGTGGCCGTGCTGATCGGTGCAGTCCTCGTGTTCCTCACGCGCTGCCTTACGCCAGAAGAGGCTTACCGTGAGGTGGAATGGAAGGCACTCGTGCTTATCGGGAGCATGCTCGCGCTCGGCGTGGCCATGGAACGCACCGGCACGGCAAAGTTTCTGGCGGCGCGCATCGTCGACTTCGCGGGCGACGCCCGTCCCCTCTGGTTGCTGTCAGGCTTCTTCGGACTGACGGTCTTGCTCACCCAGCCCATGTCCAACCAGGCGGCTGCGGTCGTCGTCGTTCCGATCGCTGTTCAGATGGCCATGCAGTTGGAGTTGAATCCAAGAACGTTCGCCATGATGATTGCCATCGCGGCGAGCACGTCGTACCTGACCCCATTGGAGCCGTCTTGCTTGATGGTCTATGGACCAGGGCGATACCGGTTCATGGATTTCTTGAAAGTTGGGGCGTTGCTGACCGTCCTGATCTACGGTGTCTCGATACTCCTCGTGCCGAGAGTCTGGCCATTGTAAGGATCCTTTCCTCTTCCCTCTGCCGGAGGAAAAGCGGAGAAATCGGGCAAATGACGGTATGAGATCATCAAATCCAATTCGAGAAGGGTGATGCCTGTGGAGCAACAGTCCCAAGCGCCGGACGCCTCGTCCGTGGAGCGAATCGAGCTCACCGTTCCCGGCCGGCCGGAGTACGTCGTCGTCGTCAGGCTGGCTGCCGCGGCGGTCGCCGGTCGCATGCCCTTTTCTTTCGATGACATTGAAGATCTGAAAGTTGCCGTCGGCGAAGTGGCCACCGCCGCCATCCTCTCCGGCGCGCCGAAGATTTCCGTATGGTTCGACGTCGGCGCGCAGCGCCTGGAGATCCGGGTCGTACACCGTCCCACCCGCACGGATCGCCCCACACAGGAGCGCGAGCTCGACAAGCTCCTCGTTCAGGTGCTCATGGATGAGGTCCGCACCGACCAGGATGGGGCCGATCACGTCACCCACATGGTCAAAAACATCCCAGGGTAGGTTAGGTTACCTGTGCCGAGGCAGCAGCGTAAGCAGGCAGATCGAGAGGCGATCCGCGTCCTCTTCCAGGAGCACTGGAAGACGAAGGACCGCGCGATCCGCGAGCAGCTCGTGCTGGCCCACGGCAGCTTGGCGAGCTATCTCGCCCGGAAGTTCAGCAACCGTGGTGAACCGCTCGACGATCTCGGCCAGGTCGCCCAAATCGGATTGCTGAAGGCGATTGGCCGCTACGATCCGACTCGAGGCATTGAGTTTACGACGTACGCGACCGTGACGATTGTCGGCGAGATCAAACGGCACTTCCGTGACAAGTACTGGTCGGTCCGTGTCCCAAGGCGCCTCCGAGAGCTGAACAACGCTCTGATGAAGACGGTCGAAGTGATGGCCCAGCGTCTGGGACGTTCGCCTACACTCCCCGAGATCGCGGCAGAGACCGGGGTGCCGTTTGAAGAAGTTGTCGAGGCGTTCGAACTAGGGCGCGCGTATAACCCCGCGTCCCTGGACGCCGAGGTGGCGGAGGGCGATGATGAGCATCCGTCGTCGCTCATGGATTATCTGGGAGAAGTTGATCCCGCGCTCAGCCGGTTAGAAGATCGCCACACGGTGCAAGGCGCGCTGGCCTCGCTGCCCGACCGGCATCGTGAGGTCCTAAAGATGCGCTATTACGATGGACTTTCTCAGGCCGAGATCGCGCGGCGCCTGGGAATCTCGCAGATGCACGTCTCGCGCATACAGCGGGATGCTTTGAAGAAGTTGAGGGCGATGATCGAGGCTTAGCCTTACGGCTTACTGCCTAGTGCTTTCTGCCTTCGCCGTTTCTTTCTCAGTGAGTGTCCACCGCAATTCGACCTTCGTTCCCGCAGGTCCGGCCACGGTCTCCACGCTGTCCGCAAAGCCTTCCATAAGCCGGCGGCCTCGTCCGCGGCCACGCTCCTGCACGGGGCGCCATTCCCCGGTGTCACGTAAGGACACGGTAAGCGTGCTGTCGCGCACTCTCGCGTCTACTGCCACCTCGCCGGTCTCGCCCCGGTAGGCGTGCTCGACGATATTGAGCGCAGCCTCCCCGACGGCGGCGACGATCTCCTCGACTCGGCGGGGCGGAAATCCCACCCGTTCAGCGTAGATTCGCACCGCATGGCGGACGCGGCGTAAGTTTTCTGGAGCGGCCCGGAGCGCAAAAGATAAGGGCGCGGAGGAGGGCAAGACGTCGAGCATCAGGAGGGCGATGTCGTCTTCTTGCCGGTCGCCTCGCAACACATCCGTGACTAACGTGCGTGCTGCACGGTCGCCAGGCTGCCCGAGCGTGGCGGCGATGGCGTCTCTCAGCCGCCGTTCACCTTCGATCGGGTCCCGGGTCACTTCAATGAGCCCATCTGTGTACGCGATGAGCCGCTCTCCGGAAGCGAGTTGCGCGCGGTCATCTTGATACGTAACGGAAGAAGAGAATCCGATCGGCGGCGATTGGCTGGTCAGTTCGCGAATGCCATCGGTTCCCTGCACGAGCACCGGTGGGTGTCCCGCCCCTCCATAGATCAGTTCGCCCGTGGTCGGGTCGAGCGTCGCGAGCCACATCGAGAGGTTCGTGGGTTCAGGCAGCTGCAGGAGGTAATGATTGACCGCCGCCATCACATCCGCAGGGCGGCGGCCCTCGATCGCCAGCGCCCGAACCAGATAGCGGACCTGAGCCATGGCCGCGGCTGCAGCGATCCCGTGTCCGGCCACGTCGCCTATGCTGATTAACAACCGATCGTCGGGCAACAGCAACGCGTCGTACCAATCACCTCCGACGCGGGCTTCCGGATCCGCTGCCTGGTAGAGCGCCGTGATTGCCACGAAGGGGACCCGGGGCAATTCCGCAGGAAGAAGCGCACGTTGCAGCGTGACGGACAATTCACGGGCTTTGCGCTTCGTCTGTTCGAACAACTCCAAGCGCGATACCGTCAGCCCGAGTTGGTCTGCGATCGGTTGTGAGAGCTGCGCGTGCTCGGCGGTGTAGAACCCCGGCACATCGTGCCCAAAGTTCAGCGTGCCGATGACGCGTCCACCCACGGTCATCGGCACCACGACGTAGGAGCGGATGCCCGCTTCCGCGAGCAGCGCATCCTCAGCAAACTGCTGGGACTGAACGGTGTCATCACGGATGAACGCCTGGCCGAGGTCGATGACCCACCCGCGGGCGGTGTCGGCTTTCGGCCCTTCTAATCGCTCCGGTGGGGCGGTGAGTCGCGGACCTTTGAAGTACGGCATCGTCAGAGTCTCGGACTCGGGATTGTAGAGGGAGACCGTGACGCGAACGAACGGCACGAGGGTGCGCAAGACCTCGCTAAATTCATCGAAGACATGGCTCAGGTCGAGCGCGCCAGCGGCCATGGCGATCAGCCGGTTCGTCGCGTTGACTCGGCGAAGTGCAGCCTCCGTCTCGTCCCGAGCCTGTCGCTCTGCTGCGAGCAAGTGCGCGTTGTCGATAGCGACAGCGGCACGGGCGGCAAGTTCTTCTGCTAATGCGAGGTCCGCGGCCGAGTATCGCCGGGACGGTCCGCCGATGAAGGAGATTGCCCCCAGGGTGCGGCCGCGCGCAATGAGGGGGACCACGATGTGTGAGTGGATTCCCAGGGATCGGAGAAGATTGAAGTGCACCTCATCCCGTGCCCGGTCGCGGAGGTCTGCTTCCGTGACTTCCGGAGTGAGTTCGGCCTGACCGCTGCGAAGCACGCGCAGGATCACGTGCTGGGGATTTGGAGTCGGCGGGTAGCGGAGGCGCAACTCGCGCACCAGGGATTCTTTGCTGGGATCGCTGTGCGCGATGCCGACCTGCCGGATTGCGCCCTGATCGTCGAGCAGGTCGACGATACACCAGTCGGCGATCGTCGGGACTGCTAGCCGCGCGATGCTCGCCAGCGTCGCCTCATACTCGAGCGATGCGGCGAGAATGCGGCTGGCTTCGGCCAACAGGGCCAATCGTCTGACGGCCTCTTCTTCCTTCGCTAACGCGCGGTCCAGCATTTCGGTCAGGGCGACCGCGCGACGATGCCCCGCTTCGGCTTTCCGCGCGCGCTCCGTCACCATGCGAAGCTTTCGCTCGGTCCGCGAAGCCGTCTTCGATGCGCGGCGCCGCGCCAGAGTGGTTCGACTGGGCACGTTTCGCTTGCGTTCAGTCATTGACGGAGTAGAGGGCGGGCCTAGATGAACAGAATCGGTCGCGGAGGTGTCAGGCTTTGGGCGAGCCTTTCGCCCAACTCCTGGCGGCATTCACCGCGTCGCCCTCGGCGTGGAACACGGGAAACACGTCGTGAAGGCCCGTAATGGAGAATATCTTCTCGATCTGAGGCTGATTGTAGACAACTGCAAGGTCGCCTCCGTTCTCGCGCGCCTGCTTGAGGGCTGCGGTGAGGACCGAGAGCGCCGTGCTGTCCAGATAGGTCGTTTTCAGGAGGTTCACGACAAGCCTGGCATGGCCTTCACTGATGAGATCCTGAATCGCAGTCTTGAGTTTCGGAGACGTGTAGATATCGAGCTCGCCCGCGACGTCGAGGACCGCCACACCGTTCACAATGCGCCGTTGCAGCTGGACTTCCACTCTGGCCTCCTCTAAAGAGGGCAATGACAATTCGTCCGACCGGCAAGTAACAGTGGTATTTACCACGGCGCTGCGGCGCTTCCTTCCCGTTTGCGCTGAACGGTTTGAGTCCGACCCCCGAGGGAAAATAGTGGCAAACAGTTAGGGAAGGAGGACTTTGGGATGAGAAAGCACGGCGCACAGATTATGCTGATCCTCTTACTGATGCTCGTCGGCGGGACAGGGCTGGCGTTTGCCCAGGAGCAGCCGCCGGCCGCTCCGGGCCCACCTGGACCGCCTGGACCTCCCGGGGCGCCCGGTGCACCTGGCATGCCTGGCCAGACCACAACGGTCTTCGGTCTGGACCCCACAACGGCGATTATCATTGGTGTCGTTCTTGTACTGGTGGTGATCGTCGCGATCGTCGCGGTATCCCGCGGGGGCGGCAGCCAGACGCAGCGATCGACATAATTCGTGGCCGATAAGGCCAGCGCATCTTGCGAGTCGAACAAGGGAATAAAGGAACACACCAAGGTTCCTGCGTTCCCTTGTTCAATATGTAGGAATATAAGGGGGTGATCGAAGTGAGTTTCCTGGCCTGGATTGTAGTCGGACTTATCGCAGGCTGGCTTGCTAGAATGATATCTCCCGGGCCGGAGCGCGGGGGACTGCTGGCCACACTGCTGATCGGCGTCGTCGGGGCGATCGTCGGTGGATGGATTGCCGGTGCCCTGGGGTACGCAGGGGCCGGCGGCGTGAACTTATACTCAGTGCTCGTGGCCACGCTCGGCGCCGTCGTCTTCTTGTGGATTTGGAAGATGATGTCCCGGCGGACGGCATAGATCGACTTCAGCACATACGGCGGTGGCCCGCATGGGTCACCGCCGTATGACCAATGCGAACTATCCCGCGGCATCGCAGACCACACTGGGTCTGTGTTGTTATAGTGAGATGGAAGGCGGCGCCCACCAGTGTTGCGCAGCCGGCGGCGCACAGAGGCCGAGCTGCAGCAAGGCCGGGGGAATTTTGCTTGGTGCCGGGTTGAGGAAAGAGGCAGGCGTGGAAGCTCCGGCGAGGGCGGAGGCAATCCGTGCGGTGGACTCGCGCCGAGGAAGTTGCGGCGCTGCTTGTTTCGTGCGCGGCAATCCTAGGCAGCGTCGTGTTGTTGGCAGTGCGCCGTCCAGCGCCGCCCGTGGAGGTCATTGCCCAGGCGCTGGCCGCGACCGTTGTCGTGCAAGTAGACGGCGAGGTCCTCCGTCCTGGAATCTATCAACTACCCGCCGGCGCTCGAGCCGGCGATGCGATCCGTGCCGCGGGTGGGCCGTCCCCGCTCGCTGACGCTGCGGCGGTCAATCAGGCGCGGCTGCTCCGTGATGGCGACCGGCTCACACTGCCAGCGCGTTCGGCCTCCGCGGTCGTGGCTGAGGGATCGCGCGTTCTCCTCAACACAGCGGGCGAGGCAGAGCTCATATCGCTTCCCGGGATCGGTCCGGTGCTCGCCCGAAGGATCATTGCCCACAGGCAGCGGGACGGACCGTATCAGCGCCTGGAAGATCTCTTGCAGGTCGAAGGCATCGGCCCCAAGCTGCTGGAGCGGCTCAGGCCTCTCGTAACCGTGGAATAGGAACGGAACTATCAGCCCCGCCCGTCCCGTATGTAAGAGTGGCGGACGGGTTGACGTTGGAGAGAGACGTGGCTCGATCCGGCGCGACATCGTTCCCGAGCTACCGGCGTGAGGAACTCGAGGCGTTCGAGGTCCTCATCCAGCGGTACGGCCGGCGAATCTATAACATCGCATACCGGATGGCGGGAAACGATGCCGATGCGAAGGACCTCACCCAGGAGGCCTTCATCCGGATCTTCCGCGCGTTCCGGCGGATCAATCCTGACGCCAGTCTGGAAAGCTGGCTGTACCGGATCGTGTCCAACCTCTATATAGATATGCTGCGGCGGCGGCCGAAGGTGCGGATCGAGTCCCTCGACGCACCGGTGATGACGCCCAAAGGCGGAGAGATACAGCGCGAAGTTCCGGACGAGCGCGCAGATCCAGCGGTGGAGGTACTCAACACCCAACTGGACGCGGGTGTGCAGCGGGCGCTGCTTGCCCTCAGTCCTGACCTACGCGCCGTCGTGGTACTGAGCGACATCGAAGGCTACTCGTACGAAGAAATCGGGATGATTTTGCGCGTCCCGGTGGGAACCGTCAAGTCAAGATTGCACCGCGCACGACGAACGCTGCAAGATCGCTTGCAGCATCTCAGACCACAAGGGAGTGAAGGATAATGGGTCACGCGCGTCTGGAGCGGCAGCTCTCGGCGTACATCGACAATGAATTGACGGCAGATGACACGCAGCAGGTGCGCGCGCATCTGGAAACGTGCGTTGGGTGCCGTGAGGAACTTCAGCGCCTCGAGCACGTCAAACGGCTGCTCGGCTCGCTGCCCGAGCGCGCACCCGTTCCGCAGGTGTTTGAAGAATTGCGCCAGCAGATCATCTCGCAGGCACCGCGAGAATCGGGGAGTGTACTCGAAGCGATCAGCAACGCGTTTCGCCGGCCCGCCCTCGCGTTTGCGGCAGCCGCGATCGTCGTCCTGCTGATCGCGTTTCCGCTGGTCAAAGGCCGCATCGACCGGCTCCGAGCCGCGGAAGTGGGGCCAGACGTATTCGTGCGGGAGCACGCCCTCTCAGCCGTGGCCGATCCCTTTGCTGACCGCGCGTACGTCGGCCTGCTTGTCACCGATGCGAACCTCGCGCTCATTGGGGAGCCGCGATCTCGCGGCGGGAGTCTGCGGTGAGGGTGAGCTCCAC
The DNA here is from genome assembly GCA_020028455.1 of Armatimonadota bacterium. Classification (GTDB taxonomy): domain Bacteria; phylum Sysuimicrobiota; class Sysuimicrobiia; order Sysuimicrobiales; family Kaftiobacteriaceae; genus JACPRY01. The sequence continues at coordinate 33,267 of JAHZOA010000004.1, forward strand.
CGCTCTGGCACTCGTCTGGTGTGCGGCCATCCTGGCCGCGGCCATGCCGGTGTGGGGACAGAGGACTTCGAAGCCGGGGCTGCTGGCGGGGGCAAACGCGGCATCGGTGATCCAGTCCGTTTTGAGTGCACCGACACTTGTCGATTACGAAGGGACCAAGATCGTCACGGCAGTCCGCGGGGAACAGGCGGAGACGGTTACCATCCTCGAGTCATACAAGCGGTTTGGCAAGCTGCGACTGGAGTTTCTTTCTCCGGAGTCGACCAGCGGCCGCCTCATCGTGGATGACGGCGCGAGCAGCTGGCACTATGAACCGTCGCTGCATGTGGTGATTCGCGGTCCCTCGTTCGTCACGACATCTACACGCACAGACGCCGAGGCAATTCTGAAACGCTATGATGCACGCGTCCTAGGCAGTGAGCAGGTCATCGGACGCCAGACCCTGGTGCTGGAGCTGCTACCCAAGACCAGGCGCCTGACGAGACGGCTGTGGGTCGATCAGGCGACCGGCGTCGTTCTGCGCACGGAAGAGCGGTCGCAAAGTGGCGAGCTGCTGTTCAGCAGTTTCTTCAGCCGCATCAGCTATAGCCTGAATCTTCCGTCGGCGCTCTTCCGGTTTCATCTCCCGGCCGGCGCCAAGATCTTTACCTTCTATCTCTCCGGCGATCCCATCCAGGATCTGCAGGAGCTCTCCAGGCAGGCGAAGTTCGCGGTGAGGGCGCCGGGCACACTCGGTGGTGTCTACACGTTCCAAAGTGGCACGATCGCGCGGCACGGGGCGCTCATGGCCGTCTCGCTGCTCTATAGCGACGGCGTCAACATCGTGTCACTCTACGAAACCCCATCGTCCAAAATGGCGTTTCCCGCATTGGGCACATCTCTGGTGATGCGCAGCGGCCGGGGACGTTGGCTCGATCTGGGCTATTTTCGCGTGGTCATATGGGAATCAGGGGGCATTTCCTTCGCGATCCTCGGTACGCTTCCCGCCGAGTCGCTCGTGGCCATGGCCGAAGAACTGAACGCCGTCAAACCCTAAACTGCGGTCGTGGGTCGTTGGTCGTAGGTCGTGGCGCAACCCCGCCGGCCTCGCAAGGAAATCGGCTGCCATTTCCGAAAGGATTCCTATTTTCAGGCGTGTTATCTACGAGCTACGACCCACGACCTACGACCGCTGTCCATGACTTTGCGTGAGTTCCAGCAGCGTATTGATGCCATCTACGGGGCCAGGGACCGGCGCCGCGGAATCGATGCGACATTCCGCTGGCTGGTCGAGGAAGTCGGCGAGCTGGCGCGCGCTCTTCGAAGACGCAACCCACAAGCTCTGGCAGAGGAAGTCTCAGACGTGCTGGCCTGGACTGTTAGTGTCGCGACGCTGGCCGGCGTGGATGTCGAAAAATCTGCCGCCCGTTACGCGTCCGGCTGCCCGAAATGCGGCGGGACACCATGCGAGTGTCCGGCCGATCTCCCCGCCTGATGCTTGGGGCGGCGACGTTCGCCCTCGTGGTGTCCACCATCTCACCGGCTGTGTCGAGTTTGCACCGTGAGGCCAAAGTTGTCGACCTTCACAGCGACACGCTGCTCGATGTCGCCTCAGGCAAACGCGACATTTCGCGCCGCGGGACGGCCGGGCACATTGATCTGCCCCGACTGCGCGAAGGCGGTGTGGACGTCCAAGTATTTGCCGCATTTATCCATCCGCGCGAGGCGGAGCGGGGGTTCGAGCGTGCCCTGGAGCTGCTCGATGCCTTCGACCGAATGGTGAGCTCACACGCCGACGTGCTCGGGCGGGCGCTTACGTTCGCAGACATCGAGCAGCTGGAGCGCAGCGGCAAGGTGGCTGCAGTGCTGTCGATCGAGAGTGGGGACGCCGTGCAGGGAAATCCGGCCAACGTCGATCGGCTGTACCGGCGCGGCGTGCGGATCATGAGTCTGACCTGGAACAATAGTACGGCCCTGGCTGATGGAGCGCTGGAACAACGGCACGGCGGGCTCACTCCTGTAGGCCGGAGAGTGCTCGCCAGGATGGCGGCGCTCGGGATTGTCGTCGACGTGTCACACTTGTCTGCAAAGAGCTTCTGGGACGTGCTCGAAGCCACGCGCGGTCCCGTGATGGCCACGCATTCCAATGCCGCCGGACTCACGCCCCACGTGCGAAACCTCACGGACGAACAGTTGCGGGCTCTGGCCCGGCGCGGTGGCGTCGTGGGTGTCAACTACTACCCGGCGTTTACAGGCGGACCGACGCTCACGCATGTGCTGGCGCACATTGACTATCTCGTGAAAGTCGTCGGCGCTGACCACGTCGCATTGGGGTCAGATTTCGACGGGTTCGCGCAGACCGTCGATGGACTCGAGGACGTCTCGCGCCTCCCCAACCTCACCGCTGGGCTCCTCGCACGGGGCTATTCCCGCGACGACATCAAGAAGATCTTAGGAGGGAATGCTCTCAGAGTGTTTAAAGCGGTCTGGCGGAAATGACGAGGATGGCTTCCCGCACAATGGTCGCCGCGAGTACCGCGGTTCGGCCTGATGGGTCATAGGGCGGAGAGACTTCCACGACATCAAATCCTACAATGCGGAGACCACCAAGCTTCCGGATGAACGAGAGAAGCTCACGCGCGGCGATTCCTTCAGGCTCGGGATTTCCCGTACCCGGCGCATCGGAAGGGTCGATGAGGTCGATGTCAAGCGTGACGTAAACTGGACGCTGCTCGAGCCACGACCATATCTCCGCCGGCATGTTCAGCGCAGAACTACTGAACCGCAGCGATCGCGCCGTTTCAAACTCGCCGGCGGTTCCGGCCCGCGTCCCGATCTGGACGACAGATTGGGAGCCGACTAAGTCGGCAACCCGCCGCATCACGGTGGCATGAGATACCGCTAACCCTTCGTACTCGTCCCGCAGGTCGGTGTGCGCATCGAGCTGGAGCACTGCGAGATCGCTGTACAATCGGTGGAGTCTTTCAACAATCGGAAAGGTCACGGTGTGCTCACCCCCGAGCACTGCCGGCACCGCATGGGAAGGTAGAGCCGCGAGGTGTGCGTCAGCCGCGGAGCGCATGCCGTCGACGCCGGCGCCGGCCACATCGACATCGCCAGCGTCAAACAACTCGACGTCTTCCAGTGCTCTCCGCAACACTGGGCTGTAGGTTTCGATGCTCTGGGAGGCCCACCGGATTGCCGCAGGCCCATGCCTGCTCCCGCGCCGGAAGGTCGAGGTACCATCGAACGGCACGCCGATGATGGCCATGGCCCCCTTGCCCTCACGCGGAACGGGGGCGGTTCTGGCAGCGAGAAAGGTCATCCGTCGATGAGGGGCGGAAGGGTGAACGCCATCGGGTGCATGTGCGGCTGGTAATAGCGCGTCGAGACCGATTTCAGCCGGCCGGCGATCTGCTCGGGGGGCAACGCGCGCGGATCATGGCGCTTGCTTCCGCATGTGAAACTCCAGAGCACGCCGGGGTACGCGGGGATCGCCGCCCAGTAGGTCATTGCCAATGGGAACAGAGAGCGCAGATGCTCCCGGACGAGCTTTGTGAGTCCCCGTTGAAAAATGTACGAACCACTCTGAGCGACAACCATTCCCTCATCCGTCAGCACGCGGCCGCAGGCAGCATAGAATGCCTCCGAGAACAGCGCAACCCCAGGGCCTTTGGGATCGGTCGAGTCCACCAGGATGACGTCGAACTTCTCGTGCGTCCGCCGCACAAACGCGATGCCGTCGTCGATCAACAAGCGGACGCGGCCGTCGTCAAACGCCCGCCCGCAGATCGATGGCAGGAGCGCGCGGCTGACCTCGACCACGTCTCGATCGATCTCCACCAGCGTGACGTGCTCGACGGCATGTTTGAGCACTTCTTCCAGCGTGCCTCCGTCTCCACCACCGATGACCAACACGCGACGCGGGTGGGGATGACTGACCAGAGCCGGGTGGGCGAGCATCTCATGGTAGATGAATTCGTCCACCTCCGTCGTTTGCACCGCGTGATCCAGGATAAGCATGCGCCCGAACATCGGACTGATGGCGACCTGGATGTGCTGAAACGCCGACCGGCCCTCGTACAGAATGGATTCCACTTGAATCGATTGGGCATAGCCCGGTCCCACAACGTCAGAGATCCACTGCGTCATGGCCAAAACACCGCCGCTGCTACCGCACATCCAATCCGTTCCACGACGTGATCTTTTGCCGCCACGATGACATTGTCGATAGGAAGATCGCGCCCGGCCATGGCCTCCTCCACCATGCCGCGAACGATCGCCTCGGCGTTGTCAGCCGTGCCAGGGTGCTCGTATTCCATGATCACTCCATAACTATGTTTCGAAAGCCCGAGCCCGATTGCGGCCGCGATGCGCTCACCGGGCGTGTGACTCGCGATGCGCGCGTACACGACGGGCGTCAGCCCGCCGGGCGCAAACGAGGGAACGGGCACGATCCGGACCCCGGCAGGCAAGATGCTCGTGACGCGAATGAAGTTGAGGTTGGCGATTCCCGCATCCATGAGGGCGCGGTCGAAGGCCGTGAGCTCCGTGCGACCCTCCCCACTCCCGGCGACAACTGAAACTGATGAAGGTCGCTCCCACATGCGGAGGATATTCAATTGGAGAATGACTTGACCTTCGCGACTCGTACTTACCCATGCAGGGTAAATACTTGCCGGATCGCTACCAACCAACAGAGAAGGAGCCTTCTCATGCCGCATCGTTTCATCGCACTTGCCATTGTGCTCACGTTGCTGGTGGTGTCGCTTCCCTCAAGCGCCGCGGTTGCGCCAGAGCCGTCTTTGCCCGTGGGGTTCGTCACCGCCGGGCCCGCCGATTTTGCCGGAATGCGCGCCGCTGGGGCCACCGCGGTCAAGTTGATCGCCGACTGGTCAGCGATTGAGAGAGACAAAGGGAAGTTTGTCTGGGAAGTGCTCGACGAGTCGGTGACCGCCGCCCGGCGCGCGGGGCTGAACGTGGTGATGGTGCTGTCGTACACCCCCAAGTGGGCCTCGCTTGCGACGGGCGTCGAGTTGAATGATCCGATGATCTTCAGCCGCCAGCCTCCAAAGCGCATCGCTGATTGGGAAGCGTTCGTGACGGCCATTGTGACCAAATACCGCGCTCAGGTGAAGGACTGGCAGGTCTGGACGGCGCTGAGTCTCCCGCTCTATCGTGGCACCGATCGGGAATATCTCGCGCTGGTGCGGGCCGCGCGCGCGAAGGCCAGGGCGGTGGATTCATCGAGCCGCATTGTTCTGGCGACGCCCTTTGGTGTCGACCTCATTTCTATTCGCAAGGCGATGCTTGAGGCAGGCGACGCATTCGACATCATTTCCCTGTCCCCCCGCGCGCTTGCACCCGAATTGCTCATGCGCCCGCTGGGCGTGCTGACACAGCGTGTGCTGGGACGAACCGGGAAGCGAATCTGGATTGAATGGGATCCGCGTTCTGTGGGTGATCGTCAGACGTGGCCGGCACAGGCGATGAAATTAATGGCAATCGCCAAGGCCTTCGCCGTCGAGCACGTGTTCTGGGCTGCTGAGCCGGTACCCGGGATGACGGCCGCAGTCAGTGCATTCACCGCCGAGGTGGGCAGCCGTCCGTTCGCAGGCTTTGTGATGGCCGAGCGTGGCATTGCATTCCTTTTCGGGGATGCGGAGCCGGCCGCGGCCGTGGCATGGAGCATGACCGGCGAGGCATCGTTCAAATTTGATGGAAACCTCAAAGCGCTGTCACCAACTGGAGACGCCAAGGCTGTCGGGAGTGTCGGAACGGAGCCGGTCCTGTTTGCCGGGATCGGCCCCGCGTCGGTGGCCGAGGCGAAGAGCACACTGCAGTCGCGCGGACTTCCCGTGCCGCCTCCGCAAGAGGATTTCAGCCAGCAGACCGAGGTCTCGGCAAAACTCGGCCGCACGAACGTCGAGCGTGGCCTCTACAATGCGCCGTACCGCAGCCGCCGGAATGGCGCTGTCGAACCGGTCGAGGTCGGTGGCTCGGACGCAGTGCGCACGAGCAATGCGAAGGATATTGTGTTCATCTATTTTGATGTGGACGACAGCTTCCTATTCTATGTGGACGGCCGGTCAGTGGTCGAGATCAGCATTGAAGTGCACGGAGCGTCCGCGCCGGACCAGCTTGGGTTCAACGTCCTCTACGACTCAATGAGCGGATATCGTTTCACGAGCTGGCAGGTGGTGGAGGCCAAGGATGGATGGGTGACGCAGACCATCCGCCTCAATGACGCCGGCTTCTCGAACACCTGGGGATGGGATTTCACCATCAACGCCGGCGGCAACCGCAAGGAAGACCTCACCGTCCGCAGCGTGACCGTCAAGAAAGTCCCCAGGCCTTAGGCCAGCTTTCGGGGGCTCCGAGGCCTCTCCCCGAAAAGAAACTACCACGGGGACCCCTCTGGCCTCGGAACCCCCGGCGCTGGCCTCTTTCGATACGAGGGGCTGGGGAGGGCCTTCCTTCCCTAGCCCCGAAACTTTTCCTCGAATCCCTCGTCAAGGATGGACCTTATCCGCAATTTAGCGTGAAGAGGTGAGAGCAATGGGGCGAGACTCGCATTGGCCGCTCTGGCGGGCGGTGCTCTTGCTGCTGGCAGCCGTTCTGGCGGTCGGCTACGCACCGGCGCAGGCACAGCAACCCGTTCCAACTTCGATCAAGGTTGGGGCTCTGTTCGACACGACGGGTCCGACATCGGACGTGGGCGTGGACTACTCGAGGGGCGTGCTCGACCATGTGCGATACATCAATGAGGTCGAAGGCGGCATCCGCGGGCGGGTGAAGATCGACCTCGTCTGGTCTGACTATGGGTATCGGATCCCCGACGCGCTCACACTCTACCGCAAGTACCGGGACGTCGATCGGGTAAACGCGATCCTGGGATGGGGGACGGCCGATACGGAAGCGCTCTCCCAGCAAGTGGGGGACGACCAGATTCCCTACATTTCGGCCAGTTACTCGTCGCATTTGAATGACCCGGCAAAGACACCGTACAACTTCTACCCGGTGAGCAGTTATTCGGATCAGATCCGTGCCGTGCTGAAGTACATCAGTGATGTGGCGCGAGAAGAACGCATCAGCCGGCCAAAGATCGTGTTCATCTACCCCGACCACCCGTACGGTCGCGCTCCGATTCCCGCGGGCAAGGCGTACGCCCAAGAACTAGGCTTCGAGGTAGGGTCGGACCAGATCGTGGCCCTGACGGCGCTCGAGGCCCGCTCCCAGGTGGCAGCGGTGAGGGCATTTGGCGCGCACTTTGCGTGGATCGGCGGCACAACGAACTCCGCTTCCGTGATCGTGCGTGATGCGAAGGCGGCAGGGCTCACTACTCGCTTCTTCGTGAACGTGTGGGGCTTTGACGAGAACATGATCAAGCTCATCGGCAGAGACGCCGAAGGCGTGCTGGCCAGCACGCCCCATATCTATTATGGCGAATCGGCCTCCTCTCCCGGGATGCGGAAGATGTTCGATGCCCTGCGCCGGTTCCACAACAGGCAACCAAACTTCACCTGGGGTACGACGGACACACCGTTCATCGCGTCGTATGTCCGCGGGTGGCTCAACGCGTTGATGCTGAGACGGGCCTTGGAGGTTGTGGTCGACAACTGGAATACATACGCGCGCCTTGGAGGCGTCAACGGTCCTGGCGTGCGCGTCGCACTTGAGACGCTGAAGGACTGGGACCCTGAGGGCCTTGCTTCGCCGATTACCGTGACCCGCACCGATCACCGGCCGTCGACGACCACACGTATCGTGACGGTGCGAAACGGACGCATCGTCGTGCTGCGGACGGTGAACATCGAGCGGAGGAAGGACTGGCTGGGATTCTAACAGTTAATAACATCGAGGTCGTGTATGGGGGGACGATTCTCGTCCTCAAGGGCGTCTCGCTGAACGCCGCCGAGGGGAGGATTACGGCACTGATGGGGGCAAACGGAGCGGGGAAGACGACGACGCTGAAGGCGATCTCAGGATTGCTGAAGCTGGAACGGGGCGAGGTGACACGCGGCAGCATCGAGTTGGAAGGCCGGCGAATCGAAAACCGGCTCCCCGAGGAAGTTGCCCGCATGGGCATCGTTATGGTTCGCGAAGGTCGCCGGTTGTTCGAGGAGCTGACGGTTGAGGAGAACCTGCTGGTTGGCGCGGCGTTGTATCACGGCCGGCGGAGTCAGATTGACGAAGTCTTCCGGTTTTTCCCGCGCCTTTCGGAACGCCGCAGGGTCCGTGCCGGCTACCTCTCAGGCGGCGAGCAGCAGATGCTGGCGATTGGATGCGCCATGATGGCCGGGCCCAGGTTATTGCTGCTGGATGAGCCCAGCCTCGGATTGGCACCGCTCGTTGCCCGCGAGATCTTCGATCTCATCCGCCGGCTTAACGAGGACGCACGGATGACCATCCTGCTCGTTGAACAGAATGCCAAGATGGCGCTCGAGCTCGCGTCGTATGGCTACGTGATGGAGAACGGGCGCCTTGTCCTGGATGGTCCGACCGAGAAACTCCGCGAAGATGCGGACGTCGAGGAGTTCTATCTAGGGATTCGCGGTGCGGAACGACGCAGATTCACCGACGTTAAAAGCTACAAAAGGCGTAAGCGCTGGCTGGCGTAACGCGGAACGATAATTCGCCCGATTGGCGGGACGGGGACCTTGGACCGAGGCCTTCCCGGTCTCGCCACCAAGCACCTGCATTAGTACGCGAAGGGCCATAAGTCGAGTTTCCGCTTCAGTTTCTTCAGCAGCACGGCGATCCCGCCCGGTTCCCAGATCAGGAGGGCGATCAGGATCGAGCCGAACACGATCTCCCGCAGCGGTGTGGCGATTTTGGCGAAGACTGGAAGCACCGCGATGACCTCCGGCGTGATGATTTTCAGGCCCTGCGAGAGCAGGATGACCAGCGCTGCGCCCAGGTGTGGACCCCATACGCTCGTCAGCCCGCCCATGACGACCATCGCCACGTAGTCGATCGATGTGACGATACTGAAGTGCTCCGGAGTGATCAGTCTGCTGTAGTGTGCCCACAGGCTGCCCGCAATACCGGCATAGAATGCGGCGATGCCGAACGCCAGCGCCTTGTAATACAGTAGATCGATCCCGAGAACCTGCGCTGCATAATCTCGATCACGCACGGCCATGAATGCAAGACCAATGCGGCTTTTGATGAGATTACTGGCGATGACCCCCGAGAGCACCCACACGACCAATAGCATGTAGTAGAACTGCGTCTCCGTTCGCAGCTGCCAGGAGCCGATGGAGGGCGCCCGAACCGAAATAGCCCCGACTCCTCCGGCCATGTGGATGATCGCATACTCCGTCAGGAACTGAAACGCCAGCGTCGCGATCGCCAGGTACAGTCCCTTGATCCGCACGGACGGCAGGGCCACGACCGCGCCGAAGATGAAACTGACAAATCCTGCCAGCGGCAGAGCAACGAGAAACGGCAGGCCCAACGACCCTGTGATGATTGCCGACGCATAGGCGCCGATCGCCATGAATGCCGCATGACCCAGTGAGATCTGGCCGGTAAACCCCGTGAGGAGCCCCAGGCCGCAGGCGCCGACTGCAAAGATGCCGATCGTGGTCAGCAGGAAGATGAACTCCCGGAGCCAGAAGGGCGCCAGCACCAACGCGGCGAGGAGTGCGCCGAAGCCCACACGGTTGAACGTGGAGTCCAGCACCGCCATATCCTGCGCATAGCTGATCTTGAAATCGCCCGCCGGCCGGATGCTCATAGACGCTCGATGTGCTCGGTGCCAAACAGTCCATATGGGCGGATCATGAGCACGACAAGAATGATCACGAAGGCAATGATCTCTTTGAACCCGTAGATGATGTTGGCATCGATGTACCCGCCGACGATCGTCTCGATGACGCCGATCGCAAAGCCGCCGACGATCGCACCGGGGATGCTGTCGAGTCCTCCCAGGATCACGGCGGCCAACGCTTTCAACCCAACAAACGCCAGCGCGAAGTTGACGCCGAGCCATAACCCCAGCAAGATCCCGCCCACGGCCCCTGCCATGGCCGCAAATGCCCAGGCGTAGGCGAACACCCGCCTGAGGCTCACCCCGAGTGTGCTCGCGGTGAGCTGTTCATTGGCGACGGCCCGCATCGCAATGCCTGCCAGTGAATACCGGAAGAACAGCCAGAAGATGACCAGCAGCGTGACCGCCGTAGCGGCGCTCCACACACCGACCCGCTGGATGGGGATGCCGCCGATGCTCAAGACACCACCCGTGATGCCTGGGAATTGCCGCGTATCTCCGCCCCAAACCCCGACCATTACGCCTCGGACGATATAGCCCAGCGCCAAAGTGACAATGATGACCGACAGGAGCGGTTGGCCGAACAGCGGCCGCATCACCACGCGTTCGATGGCGAATCCCAGGACTGCCGCCGCCACAAGCGTGAGCACAATGGCCACGGGCAGCGGTACGATATTGCTCAACGCGATCGCCAGGTAACCGCCGAACAGGACGAGTTCGCCGTGAGCGAGATTGAGAATCTTCGTGGACTTGTAAAGCAGTGCGAACCCGAGGGCGATCAGGGCATAGATGCTCCCGACCGCCAGACCATTCATCAGGCCGCCGAGGATAAATTCGCTCATGCTGTTTCCTCCGGGCGGTAGCCGCGATCCGGGTAGCCGGGTAGCCAACCGCATTTCAATTTATGGCTACCTGGCTACCGCAGTCACATCCCGAATTTGCAGGGTCGTGTGGACGTCGGTCGTGCGCCCATCCTCGTATCGTACGGTAAATGTCGCACTGTATTCTGGAGCGCCGGCGCAGATGGCACGGATGAGGTCCTGATACCGCTCTGAGATGAAGTGCCGCCGCAGCTTCCGCGTCCGGGTCAGCTCGTCGTCGTCGGGGTGGAACTCTTTGTACAGGGATACAAATCGCGCAATCCGCCACTCCGGCCGCAGACGCTGGTTGACCCCGGCGACGATCCCTTCCAGCAGGTCGATGACCTGGGTCTTCTGCGAGAGGTCGGCGTAGGAAGTGTACGCGATGCCGAGATCTTCGGCCCACTTCCCCACGCTGCGCTGATCGATATTGAGGATGGCTGATAGGGTCTTGCCATCAGGGCAGCAGGTCACCATGGCCTCCTGAATGTACGGCGTGAACTTGAGCATCGCCTCGATGACCCACGGACTCATCTTCGTGCCGTCGGCGAGGGTGATCACGTCCGACATGCGGTCGAACATGATGATGTCTCCGGTCGGGTCCAGCGTCCCATAATCACCAGAGTGCAGCCATCCATCGCGCAGCGCCTTGGCCGTCGCCTCGGGGTTGTTGTAATACCCGAGGAAGAGGCTCGGACTTCGTTCAATGATCTCGCCCTCATCGGTGATGCGCACTTCTGTGTTCGCGATTGGATAGCCCATGGTCCAGAAATGGACTGCCCCTGCGCGGTGCACACATGAGATCCCCGCGATTTCCGTCTGGCCGTAGATTTGCTTAAGATTGACGCTCAGTGAGTGGAAGAATTTGAAATAGTCGGGGCCCAACGGCGACCCTCCGTTCCAGGCCACACGCATGTGCAGGAAGCCGATTTTGTCGAGGATGGGGCGATAGACAAGCCAGTGCGCGATCCATCGGGCCAGAGTCATCCATACTGGGATCGGTTTGCCTTCGGAGCGGCGATCCACAATCCGGCCCCCCAGCCGGAGCGCCCAGTCGTAGATGGCCTTCCGGAGCCACCCGGCATCCAGGATCCGAACGGTTACCGCGGTGTGGAGTCCTTCATAGATCCGGGCGGGGGCAAACGTGAATTGGGGCGCAATCTCACGGAAGTCTCGTTGGGCCGTCTCGGGTTCTTCAGGGAAGTTGACCGTAAATCCCACGAGCAAATGAAGGGTGGTAGAGATCATCTCCTCGCCGATCCACGCGAACGGCAGATAGGAGACGAACTCGTCCTGGCGCGTGATGTGCGGCTCGACGGCGTGGAAGTTCAGGCCCTGTGAAATGAGATTGCGGTACGACAGCATCGCCAACTTCGGCAGTGCGGTCGTGCCGGAGGTCTGGCAGAAGATGGCGACGTCGTCGCCGCGCCCCGCGTCAACGAGCCGGTCAAAGGATTCAGGATCACGAGCGAGCGCGGCCCGGCCCAGCTGTTCCATTTCGTCGAAGCCGACAAGCGCGGCGTGGCGGTAGCGCCACATGCCCCGTCTGTCCTCGACCACAATCCGCTGCACTTTCGGTAGCAGCGGCAGGAGCTCCAGCACCTTGTCCGCCTGTTCCTGATCCTCGCAGAAGACCAGGCGCGCGGTAGAGAAGTCGATCAGCTGCGCCAGCTGTTCGGGCAGGCTGTCCTGGTACAATCCGTATGTCGTGCCGCCGACGCCCTGGGCGCCCATCGCGGCATAGAAGAGCTCAGGACGGTTATCCCCAATAATGGCCAGCACGTCGCCGCGCCCGAACCCCAGTTCGGTCAGTCCCATGCCGAACGCCCGGGCGCGCTCGTAGTATTGGCGCCAGGTGATCCGCTGCCAAATCCCGAGCTCCTTCTCCCGGAAGGCGATGCGGTCGGAAGAAGATTGCGCATTCCGGCGGAGCAGCTTGGGAAACGTATCCGCCGCGGGATCGATGTCCAGGATGACGCGGCCGGCGGCTGGGCGTTCGAGGACAGTCTGGGCCATGGACTATCCCTGCGTGGTTCCGACTTCTTGGCCGATGTAGGCGCGGATGACGTCGGGGTTTCGTTGCACCGACACCGGTGGACCTTCGGCGATCACTTTGCCATAGTCCATCACCACGATGCGGTCGCAGAGATCCATCACCACCCCCATATCGTGCTCGATGAGGATCATGGGAAGGTGGCGGACCTCCTTCAGCTCCAGGATGTAGCGGGCCATATCCATTTTCTCGTCCAGGCTCATGCCGGCCATCGGTTCATCGAGGATCAAGAGGCGTGGTTCCATGGCCAGGGCCCGGCCGAGTTCCACCTTTTTCTGCAGCCCGTACGGGAGATCGGCGACGCGGTGGTGGCGCGCTTCCTCGATCTCCAGAAAGTCGATGATGTCCTCGACGATGGCTCGCTGGGTAACATGCTCGCGATGTGCCGGACCGGCGTACACGCTGCAGGCGAGCACACCCGCCCGCATTCGGATGACGCGGCCGGTCATGATGTTGTCGAGGACTGTCATGCCCGGATACAGGGCGATGTTCTGAAACGTCCGAGCGATGCCCAGCTGCGCGCGCCGGTGGGGAGGCCAAAAAGAAATCTCCTGTCCGGCATAAACAATGCGCCCGTGCTGCGGGTGATAGAATCCGTTGATGCAATTCAGTACGCTCGTCTTGCCCGCGCCGTTAGGACCGATGATACCGAGAATCTCGTGGGGCGACAGGTCGAAGCTTACGCCGGCGAGCGCCTGGATTCCGTGAAAGCTCAGGTGGAGGTCTTGGGCCCGCAGGATGAAGTCCATACCGGTAGTACGAAACCTGTTACGGGCTATCAGATATGGGCTCCTGCAGATAACGGTATAAGGTAAGGGTCTAAAGTATAAGGAGGGCAAAACCCAGGCTTTCCTTAAACCGTATACCTTAAACCTTATACCTTGAAATCCGATTTGTACTCCGATTCCGAATCGCGGCCCCACGCCGAGCGTCTGGCGTGGCAGGAAGAACGCCTCCGCGCGGTGGTCCAGCGAGCTGAACGGATGGCGCCAGCGCTCAGCGCGGCGCTTCAGGTCGCCGGACTCGCGGCGCAGGATCTCACCATCGCCGGGCTGTCCCGCATCCCCATCCTGCGCAAAGAGACACTGCCGCTGCTGCAAGCGCAGCGTCCTCCGTTCGCAGGCTGGCTGGGGCGACCGATCGCAGACGCGAGGCATGTGTTCGTGTCGCCTGGTCCGATCTACGAACCCGTGAGCCGCGATGCCGATCCTTGGGGAGTCGCGCCGGCGCTACATGCGGCAGGATTCCGGCGCGGTGACATCGCGGTCAACAGCTTCTCGTACCACCTCACGCCGGCGGGCCAGATGTTCGACAGCGCGCTCGATGCACTCGGCTGTGTTGTGGTCCCTACCGGCGTCGGAAATCTGGAGATTCAGGTAAAGACGATCCTTGACCTGGGCGCGAGAGGGTTCATCGGCACGCCGAGCTTTCTGGCCTCGGTGTTGGAGAAAGCCGGTGAGCAAGGGACCCCGCCGCCGCTGGCCGTCGCGTTCGTATCGGGCGAGCCGCTACCAGAGAAGCTGCGGCGCGCGCTTGAAGAGCGGTTTGGAATCCGTATCAGCCAGGCGTATGCCACGGCGGACGTCGGTCTTATCGCCTACGAGTGTCTGCGCCGTACGGGGTTGCATCTCGCCGATCGCGTGATCGTGGAACTTGTCGATCCCTCTTCAGGAGGTCCGGTCAAAGAGGGACAGGCCGGCGAGGTGGTCGTGACATATCTTAGCGAGGTCTATCCGCTGCTGAGGCTTGGGACCGGGGATCTCTCTCGGCTGGTCTCCGGCGAGTGCAGCTGCGGGAGGACCGCGCCGAGGTTAGATCGGATCCTGGGGCGGGTGGGAGAGGCGATCAAGGTCCGCGGGATTTTTCTTCATCCCCACGATCTCGATCGGGCGATGTCCAGTCATCCAAAGCTCCACGCGTACCAAGCCGTCATCACCCATACCGGTCATCAGGATAATCTGTTGGTCCGTGTGGAGGCACTCGAAGGCGAAGCACTGGTTTCTGCCATCGCGGAGAGTGTACGTGATGTCACGAGGCTTCGAGCCGAGGTGGAAGTCGTGCCCCCGGGCACGATTGGGTCGGACGCAAAGAAGATAGTTGACGAGCGGAAGTGGGAGTAGAGCGGAGCGAACGATGGACGACTGTATCTTCTGCAGGATCATTTCCGGCGCGATTCCCTCGCAGCGTGTCTATGAAGATGACGAAGTCCTCGCCATCCGTGACATTAACCCTCAGGCGCCCGTGCACATGCTCTTGATGCCCAAGAGGCACATCACATCACTGGGCGATGTGTCGGATTCCGAGGGGCCGCTTATCGGCAGAATTGCACTGGTAGCGGCATCTCTGGCACGCGACGAGGGCCTCGCCGAGCGCGGCTTCCGCTTTCTTACGAACGCCGGACCCGAGGGTGGGCAGGCCGTGGCGCATCTGCACTTTCACCTGCTCGGGGGGAGACAGATGGCCTGGCCCCCTGGCTGACCTGGAACTGCGGAATCAGGAAGCAGGTAGCAGGAAGCAGCTACGACTCAAAAATTTGGCAGTCAGCTTGTTATCTGCTACCTGTTCCTGTTACCTGTTTCCTGGGGTATAATGTTTCAAGTTTGATCGCCCAGCCTGCATGTTCGGAGCGCGAACGAGACGGGCAGTTGGGGGTGGGGAGATGACTGAGGTTCGAGTTGGCAAGGATGAATCATTGGACAGTGCCCTGCGACGGTTCAAACGTCAGGTCAAGCGCTCGGGAATTCTGACGGATGCAAAGCGCCACGAGCACTACGAATCACCCAGTGCGAAGCGCAGGAGAAAGCTTGCCCGTCGCCGCCGGCGAGGACTGTAGAGCCCGGGCTCGATAGCGCGCATGCCGGGTTCCTGTCATGGCGGGAAGCCCATGGAGGGGGACACCAGTCCCCCTTTCGGCTTTTAGTGGGGGCGCGGATTGCGCCCAACCTCTTCTCCCTCTCCCCGTTGGGGAGAGGGTCGGGTGAGGGGTTACACTGTAACCCATGGCGTTAGCTCAACGACTCGAGCAGGATCTTAAAACAGCGTTACGAGCCGGCGACGCCGTTCGCGTGTCGACGATCCGCCTTGCGCGAGCGGCGATTCATAACGAGGAGATTGAGCGCGGGCGGCAGCTTTCGGACGATGAGATCCGCGTCGTGCTGAGCAAAGAAGCAAAGCGCAGGCGCGAAGCGATCGAGATGTTCGAGAGAGGTAGCCGTGACGACCTCGTGGCCAAAGAGTCACTCGAACTTGCCATCATCACGGAGTACCTGCCTGCGGCAATGTCCCCGGAGGAACTGCGGAAGATTGTCGCGGAGGGGATCGCCGAGGTTCGGGCGACTGCGCGCAAGGACATCGGGAAGGTCATGGCTTTCGTCATGCCGCGTGTAGCCGGGCGCGCCGACGGACAAACAGTCAACCGGATCGTACAGGAGATGTTGCCCGACTGATGGTCTCCCAGGTCTACTAGGTCTCCTCGGTCTTCTAAGTCTCCAATCATTTTGACGTTGCTTGAGACCTAGTAGATGTAGAAGACCAAGAGACCTAGTAGACTAGAGCGTATGTCACAGGTTCAGCGCCGCGGTCGCAAACCGGTGAAGCAGGCGCGCAGCGCCGGAGGCGTCGTGTTCAGGAGAGACGGCGACCGTCCGCACGTGCTGCTGCTGAAGCATACGAGCGGGAAATGGATGCTTCCCAAAGGCACGATTGAATCCGGCGAGACGCCTGAGGGTGTCGCACTGCGTGAGGTTCGTGAGGAGACCGGCCTCTCGAATGTCCGAGTGGTGGCGGATCTCGGCGAGGAGCGATATTACTTCTTCTGGCGGTCTGAAGACACGTTCTATGACAAGACCGTCCGGTACTTTCTGTTGGAGTTTCTGGGCGGACAAGAACCTGCCCCCCAGGCAGAGGAGGGATTCGTCGCCTGCGAGTGGGTGGCGCTCGACGAAGCCATCGAACGCATCAAATACAAAGAGACGAGAGAAGTTGTGCGAAGGGCACAGATAACGCTGACCGGCGGGGACCTCGATGCTACCAGATAATCCGGACCGCCTCGCGGCCGAGACGCTGGAGAAATACGGACGTTTCGTCAACGCCGGCCTCCAACGCCTCTACCGCTTCGCCAACGTCTCCACCGTGGAGTGGGAAGCGCGGGGCGCCGTGATCCACGATGCTCACGGCAAGGAGTATCTCGACTGCTCCGGCGGGCCCGCGATCTTCAACGTTGGCCATCGGCACCCCAAGGTCGTCGCGGCCGTGAAAGAACAACTCGATCGTATGCCGATGTCCGTCCGCGCCCTGCCGCGCCACCTGGAGGCAGAGCTTGCCGAGCTTCTTGCAGAGATCACGCCGGGGGACCTGCAGTACACCTTCTTCTGCAACAGTGGCGCCGAGGCCAATGAGGGCGCACTGAAGCTCGCGAGGCTTGTCACCAAGCGCGCAGAGATCATCGGAACGACCGGGGCGTTTCACGGGAAGACGATGGGCGCGCTGTCTGCGTCAGGCCGCGATACCTACAAGACTCCGTTTGAACCACTCGTGCCGGGGTTCCGGCACGTGGCCTTCGGCAACCTCGACGCGATGGCCTCGGCGGTCAGTGCGCGGACCGCAGCCGTCATCCTGGAACCGATCCAGGGCGAGGGCGGGGTCGTCATCCCGCCCGACGGGTATCTTCCAGGGGTGCGCCGCATCTGCGATCGTCATGGAGCACTGCTCATCGTCGACGAAGTGCAGACCGGTCTCGGCCGGACAGGCAAAATGTTCGCCTGCGAACATTGGGGTGTCACGCCCGACATCATGACCATGGCGAAGGCACTCGGCGGTGGCGTCGTTCCGATCGGAGCGTTTACCGGTCGGCCGCACTTGTGGAAAGCGCTCGAGCAGAACCCGTATCTGCACTCCACGACCTTCGGTGGGAACCCGCTGGCGTGCGCCGCTGGCATCGCCACCATCAACGTGATTCTCGAAGAGCGTCTCGTCGAGCGGGCGGCAGAGTTGGGGACATATTTCTTGGAGCGGCTGCGCCCTGTGGCACGGCGACATTCCCGGTTCGTAAAAGACGTCCGCGGAAAGGGACTGCTCATCGGCATGGAATTCACCGATCCCGACCTCGTGCTGTTGGTGACGGCCGAGGCGCTGACGCGGGGCGTGATCGTTTTCTACAGTTTGAACAAGCCGGAGACATTTCGCATCGCTCCGCCACTCATCATCAGCCGTGAGCAAATTGACCGCGCCGTGGCGGTTCTCGACGAGTCGGTCGCGGTCGCCGGCGCATTGGTCGATCAGGTGGAACAAAAGGCAGAAACGCGGTAGACTACCGATAGATTTGACGCGATGATGGGACTCGCCACCCCGGAGCGGCACGGTTCCTACCGATATCGGGAACAAGCGCTGGTTGTCGCGTTAGCGCGTTGCCGCGTAACCGCGTCAGCCGGAAAATGGGTGGTACCGCGGGAGGATACCTCTCGTCCCTGTGACGAGGGGTTCTTGTTTTCATGATGACCTGGAAGCAGACGGCTGATGAGTTCCTCGAGTTCTTCCGAGGGCACGGGCATACGATCGTGCCCAGCGCCTCGCTTGTACCGGCGAACGACCCGACACTGCTGTTCACTAACGCGGGAATGGTGCAGTTCAAAGACACCTTCCTGGGTGTGGAACGGCGGCCATATGTGCGCGCGGCGACGTTACAGAAGATCATGCGCGTTCAGGGCAAACACAACGATCTGGAGAACGTTGGGCCGAGCCCGTGGCACCATACGTTCTTCTTCATGCTCGGCAACTTCAGCTTCGGGGATTACTTCAAAGACGACGCGATTGCATACGCGTGGGAGTTGATGACCCGCCGCTATGCAATTGAACGCGACCGTCTCGTGATCACCGTGTTGCAGGGTGATGATGAGGCCGAAGGCGCATGGCGGAAGCTCGGTATTCCGACGGAACGCCTCCTGCTTCTGGGAGAGAAAACGAACTTCTGGATGATGGGCGATGTGGGTCCGTGCGGGCCAACCTCGGAGCTGCACTTTGACTGGGGATCCGAATACTGTACCTGCAAACAACCCGATTGCAGCGTCGCCTTGGACAACGGGTGTCTGCGGTGGCTCGAGACGTGGAACCTGGTCTTCATGCAGTTCGACCAGCGCCCGGACGGCACACGCGTGCGACTACCGAAGCCGGGCGTTGATACGGGTATGGGGTTGGAACGTATTACATCTGTCCTCCAGGGCGTTCATGATGATTACCGCACTGACATCTTTGATCCTCTCATGGGGCGGGTGAGAGATCTCGTCGGCGATCAGACCGTGCCTGCCCGCGTGATGGCCGACCACTCTCGGGCGATGACTTTCCTGATGGCGGACGGAATTGTGCCGGGCAACGAAGGGCGTGGATACGTCCTGCGGATGATCATGCGGCGGGCCATGCGATTCGCGCGCAGCACAGGGGTGACGAAGCCGTTTCTTGGAGATCTAGCCGACGTGGTGATCGGACAGATGGGGAACGCGTTTCCTGAGCTGGAACGCCAACGGTCATTCATTATGGACGCCGCACGGGCCGAAGAAACCCGCTTCGCCCAAACCCTCACCTATGGACTCACGCGTCTGGAGGAAGTTATCGCAACGGTGCGCAGCCGTGGCGAGAGCGTGGTACCCGGCGACGACGTCTTCCGCCTTTATGACACGTTCGGATTTCCATTCGAGATGACCCGCGACATCGCCGGTGAGCACGGACTCGAAATTGACGAAGCTGGATTTGCTGCGGCCATGGAATCGCAACGT
>JAHZOA010000142.1 GCA_020028455.1 Armatimonadota bacterium
ATCCACCAGGTGGCGTAGGTCGCGAACTTGTAGCCGCGGCGGTACTCGAACTTGTCCACCGCCTTCATCAGGCCGATGTTGCCTTCCTGGATCAGGTCGAGGAACTGCAGGCCGCGGTTGGTGTATTTCTTCGCAATCGAGATGACGAGGCGCAGGTTCGCCTCCACCATCTCTTTCTTGGCCTGCTGCGCCTCGCGCTCGCCGGTCTGCACCATGTGGACGATCTTGCGGAACTCATTGATCCCAAGCCCGATCTCGCCGGCAAGCACGTGAATCTGAGAGCGGTGCTCCTTGATCTTGTCCCTGTCCCTGGCAACGAGGTTCCCCCAGCCCTTGGCGGAGAGCTTCGACACCCGGTCGAGCCAACCCGGGTCGAGCTCGGAGCCCTGGTACTGCTTGAGGAAGTCCTCGCGCACGACGCCATGGCTTTCAGCGAGACGCATCAGGCGGCCCTCGTAGCCGACGAGCCGCTTGTTGATGTCGTAGAGCTGCTCGACCAGCGAATCGATGCGCGCTTGCTTGAGTTGGAGCGACTTCACCTCGGAAATGATCCGCCTCTTGAGCTTCTTGTATTTGCGTTCCTGCGCGGGCGTGAGGGTCTGGCTCTTGAGCTTGAACTGAAGGTCCTGGTCCTGCAGGCGGCACAGCCGCTTGTACTCGCTGGCGACGGTGTCGAACGTGCCCAGCACCTTGGGCCTGAGCTCGGCCTCGATCGCCGCGAGCGATAGCCAATTCTCCAAATCGTCGTCGTCGTCGCTCTCGCCAGGCGTCCCGTCGGCTGTCGCCTCCATGCCATCGGCGCGTTCGCCGGCGGCTTTGGACGGGCTCGCGCCGGCGGGCGCGGTCGCTGGCGGCTGCGTCTGCTGGCCGAGGATCCCTTGGTCCAGGATCGGGGTGCCGGCCACTGCGATGGGCTGGCCGTCCGGACCCACGGGAACTGGGATCGCGTTCGCGCCTGGCCCAGCGTGGGTCGCTTCGAGATCGATGATGTCGCGCAGGAAGACCTTGCCCTCGTTGAGCTCGTCGCGCCAGATGATGATGGCCTGGAAGGTCAGCGGACTCTCGCACAGGCCCGCGATCATCGCCTCGCGGCCAGCCTCGATGCGCTTGGCGATCGCGATCTCGCCTTCGCGTGAGAGCAGCTCCACCGAGCCCATTTCACGCAAATAGATTCGCACGGGGTCGTCGGTGCGCTCGGCCGGCTCCTTGGCCGCGGACTTGGCCGGGACCGCGCGCTGGACCACGACCAGCTCGCCGTGCTCGCTTTCAGGCTCGTCCTCGGGCTCCTCGCGCTGCTCCACTCCCTCCTCGCTCGCCTCCTCAGTCTCCACGACGTTGAGCCCCATCTCGCTGAACATCGTGAGCACATCCTCGATCTGCTCGGAATTGACCTCTTTCGCCAGCGAGTTGATCTGGTCATAGGTCACGTGCCCGTGCTTCTTGGCGGCCTGGATCAGCGCCTTCACGGACGCGTTCGACATGTCGAGCAGTGGCCCGTCCGGCGGGGTCTCCGGACCCTCCTTCTCCAAGATCTCTTCCTTCTCTGGCGTTATCTTGCTCTTGCGTGCCATGAATTCCACAACCGACGCCAAGCCCCACTGCGGGCCACGTCGTCGCGTGGAACGTAGCATTGCCTCACGCGGGTTGTCTCTGCAGCGGGCGCCCCCGTGCTAGGGTGCTTTTCGCGGTCTCAGTCCGTTTCTTCTGCGGAGCGGCGATCAATCCCTCCCGCACCGCCTGCTTGCGGGCAAGCTTGCGCGCACGACGCACCGCCTCAGCCTTTTCCCGCGTCGACTTCTCCGACGGCTTCTCATAGAAGCGCCGTCGTCTCATTTCCCGGAATACACCTTCCCGTTGCATTTTCTTCTTCAGGATCCGAAGAGCCTGGTCGATATTGTTTTCGCGAACGAAGACCTGCAAACGCGTTGCTCCCTCTGCGGTTCGAAGTGCTATTGGCCGGTTGGCCGGTCGGAGCAGCACGCGGTGACTTTCGCGCACAGCACAGTAAGGCTCAGTCTTGGAAGCCCCGAGTCGAAGCTCAAGCCGCTTCGAGCTCGCTTTCCTTCACCACGCTCTCATGCTGCTCGCGCGGGCTCTTGATCTGGTATCGATAATCGCCATCACAGCAGGGAAGCTGCCGAGTGACTTGGTAGAGGCCATCCGCCGCATGGCGACTAGAGATATCCGCAGACAAAACCAACATCCTGTCCCGTATGGAATCTATGAACCATCAAGCTGGGCCTCACACAGGCACATGCAGCACTGTGGTCCATTCGTGACCGCACACACGGCACAGCCAGTGATGATGAATGATTCCCTTGCCGCGATACTCGGACGCAGTGGGTGCGGTCGACGCTGGACGATTGCAGCCCGGACAGCGACCGGCGCCGGCATCATTGTCGTTCACAGGCACGAGCGGCGTGTCGCGCGCAACGTCGATAGAGTAGGTCTGAGGCACGGCGCTCTCCCTCGGCGAGGCGGGAGCACAACCGGTCTCTCAGCCACCGGCGCCTGGACCAAAATGCCGATGATTTCATCAATATAGGGTGTTTCGCACGAATAGCCAGCCTTTTTGCGATCGCAGGACCCAGCACCTCGTGCCGCGATCGAAGGAGTGGAACCTCGGCAGAGAATCTGCGCACTCACTAGTCGGCCGCGCCAGCAGCCACGCCGCCTTGACAAACCGATGCAGCAGCATCGCGAATCGCGGCAGCGCGCGATGCTTGCGAATCACTTAAGGCGCATCGGCTGCATCTCGTGCTAATCTTGGTGCACGCAGCCGCGCCGTAGGCTTGCCACTTCAGCCGCTGATGGTTATTGGCGATCTCACCCCTGGAGGACACCATGCCCCTGACACGTAGTCGAGATAAGACTCTGACGACAATGAATGGGGTGAAATTCTTGATGGAGGATGGCCAGACCGAAGTGCCTTGCACCGCCACACCCGAGCTTCTTGCGGAGAAATTCGGAAGCAATGGTGAGCCTGAGGAAAACGAAAAGGCGTTTCGGCTTAACCGCGTTGCGATCGAAGAGGCCGCCAGCAACAAGTACGACGCTGGCGAGATCGAATCTCGCATCGATCCAAAGATTGTTGTTACTACCACTGATATGGCGTCTCCGCTCAGTCGAAAGATGTGAGCATGGAGATTCAGGCGAAATCATTCATGGGAGCGCACCCGGGCGTTGTCTGCAACGTACAATTTCAGCAAGAGCGCTAACTTTCAGTGACCATAGGGACAAGTCGTTTCCAGCTTTTCTCGTCGGTTGAGAACTTCCACGCCATTGCAGCAGGAACGGTTGTGCAGTGCTCAGGGACGCCGGACATGTAGAGTTTGGAGGTGCTGGGGCAATTGTAGACCATGTAATGGGAGTGGGTGATGAATCGGCTTCTGAAGATACGCCATAGCTCGTAGGAGACGATTGAGGCGTCAGGTCGCACTTTGTTATAGGTGTCTAATTTTTCGGCTCTGTTGTGCTCGAGGAATGATCGGATCTCGCTGTATCGTATCGCTACTGTCCGCTGACCGAAATTGCGGAGAGCGATGATGTCTTGAAATCGCATAGAGCGTGAGACGAGTTTGCGCCACAGCTTTTCAGGGAAGCCAACGCCGCGGAGGAAGTAGTAGCCATTGCCGTCAGCCCAGCGGATTGCCTTGGTTGTTTCGCTGTGGAGATCCCTGTTGGCGGTGAGGTGGAAGGCAGGACTGGGCACAAGGATGAGCTGATCGTCCAAGGGGAAGAAAAACCCAACGCCGGCTTCGAGGGCGTCCAAGAGATTGAGCTGGGTTTTGGCGTAGCGGAGTGCGTCATCGTCGACGCGGTCGGAATTGAGGGCAGTGAGGGCGCGAGTGACGAAGCGAATGGGTAGTTGGGTCGTCATCACGACCTTAAATTCGAAAGGTGGTGCGTTGGTTGCAATTTCGAACACCCCACCGTGACCGTTGCCCCAGGCGACTGCGTCGGCCCGGGGCATGGTACGCATGCGGGCGCTGAGGCGCATATAGGCTGTAAGCCATTTGTGCTCGTACCGGTCGAGGTGGGGAACAGAGCCAACGATGCGATATGCGCATGACAAGTTGGGTGCGACGCTGACGCGGGGCATGGAGAGCCCGAGCGCGTCGAAATACTTCTGCATGGCGAGAACGGCACTGTCCTGCTTCCAGACAGTGCCGTAGTTCGCAGCTGCAGCTCTGATGCGTCTGATGATGGCCCGCGTATCGGGTTCCATCAGTCGTCGACGGTGCGCGTTGAGATTGCGAACCAGTCGACTTCGCGCTCCTGGAGCGTGTCGTAGGTGCCTGGAGCAATCGTAAGGGCGCCGTGCTCTTGGTGCGTGAGCGTCCCTTCGGCCTTCAGGACGAAATTGAAGCCGCGTCGTGTCTTGCGGACTTCGAGGTGGCGAGGATCAGCGACAGAAATGCAGTGCTGGTGGCCGGTGGCCTCGCCACGGGCGAGGACGAAGTTGCCAGAGTGTGAGATAGGCTTGCCCGTTGCGCGTTTAGATTTGACGATCGCAACGTCTCCGTGTCGGTACTGCATACAAACCTCCGCGAAGATTGGGACAGTTTGTTATACGACTC
>JAHZOA010000048.1 GCA_020028455.1 Armatimonadota bacterium
ATCAGCATCGCCGCCGAACTGACGGGGCTGCACCCGCGGACGCTGCGCATTTATGATGAAAAAGGATTGGTGCAGCCGGCGCGACGCAACAACAACCGGTTGTATTCGGAGCACGACCTGGACCGCGTCCGGTTGATCCACCACCTCACACAGGAGGTCGGCCTCAACCTGGCCGGGGTCAAGGTGCTGCTCGAGGTGTATGAGCGGCTGGAGTACCGGAGGTCGAAGGACGCCATCTCGTGGGTGTTTGAACGTTCAGTCCGGAGGAGGAAATGAAGATGAACCTGATTCGTTGGGATCCTTTTGACGACCTCGCGTCACTGCGCGAGTCGATGGACAAACTGTTCGAGGAGTTCGTGACGCGCCGCCCTGTGCGGGGCGCGACGATTGCGGTCTGGCAGCCTGCGGTCGAGATCTTTGAGACCGACAATGAGGTCGTCGTCCGTGTTGAACTGCCGGGCATTGACCCCAAGACGGTCGATATCACCGTGACCGCGGACACGCTCACCATCAAGGGCGAGCACCGGGTCGAGCAGGAGAGCAAAGGCCGAAACTATTTCCGGCGTGAGCTCCGGTACGGCGCCTTCCTGCGCTCGCTTGCGCTGCCCGCGGGCGTTCAGGGAGACCAGGCCAAGGCGGCATACAAGAATGGCATTCTCGAGATCACGGTTCCGAAGAGTGAGCGGGCGAAGCCGAAGGCTGTCAAAGTCGAGATCGGCTAACTCAGACATCGTTAGTTAGATAGAGAGAGGAGTTCTACAGATGCCAAAGGTTGTAGGTATAGATCTGGGGACGACTAACTCGGTCATTTCGGTCGTGATCGGCGGTGAGCCCCAGGTAATTCCCAATGCGGAGGGCAGTCGTCTCACGCCGTCTGTCGTCGCATTCACAAAGACCGGCGAACGCCTCGTTGGCCAGATGGCCAAGCGTCAGTCGATCCTGAACCCTGAAAATACGGTGTATTCCATCAAGCGCTTCATGGGTCGGCGCCTCGCAGAAGTCGAGGCTGAGCGCAAGATGGTGCCGTTCAAGGTTGAGGAAGGCAGCAACGGCATGGTGACCGTCCGTCTGCCGGCGGCAGGCAAGACGTTCACGCCGGAAGAGATCTCCGCGATGATCCTGCAAAAACTGAAGACGGACGCGGAAGCGTACCTTGGCGACAAGGTCAACGAAGCCGTCATCACCGTGCCGGCGTATTTCAACGACGCTCAGCGGACCGCGACCAAGAACGCCGGAGAGATTGCGGGTCTCAAGGTGCTCCGCATCATCAACGAGCCGACCGCTTCGGCCCTCGCCTACGGGTTGGACAAGAAGGGTGCGGAGACGGTCCTGGTGTTTGACCTGGGCGGCGGGACCTTTGACGTGACGGTTCTGGAGATCGGCGAAGGTGTCTTCGAGGTCAAGGCCACAAACGGCGACACGCACCTGGGCGGTGACGACTGGGATGAGCGCGTCGTGCACTGGCTTGCCGATCAGTTCAAACGTGAGAATGGCATCGACCTCCGCGCCGACCGGCAGGCTCTGCAGCGGTTGCGTGAGGCATCTGAGCGCGCCAAGGTCGAGCTCAGCACCGTGACACAGACCACGATCAACCTGCCATTCATCACCGCCGATGCGACGGGGCCCAAGCACCTGGACTATGTGCTCACCCGCGCAAAGTTCGAGGAGATGACGGCCGACCTGGTCGAGCGCTGCATCGGTCCCTTCAAGCAGGCGCTGTCCGACGCGAAGATGACTGAGAAGGACCTTGACCAGGTGATCCTCGTCGGCGGGGCGACCCGCATGCCGATGATCCAGGAGCTCGTGCGGCGCCTGACGGGTAAGGAACCCAATAAAGAAGTGCACCCTGACGAAGTTGTCGCCGTCGGTGCCGCGATTCAAGCAGGTGTGCTGGCCGGAACGGTTCATGAGGTGGTCCTGCTCGACGTCACGCCGCTGTCCCTTGGTGTGGAGACGCTCGGGGGCGTGATGACCCCGCTGATTCCGCGCAACACGACCATCCCAACACGAAAGAGCGAAGTGTTCAGCACTGCGGCCGACGGCCAGACGCAGGTCGAAATCCACGTCCTGCAGGGCGAGCGGCCGATGGCACGCGATAACCGCACGCTGGGACGGTTCATCCTCGATGGGATCCCACCGGCGCCGCGTGGGGTGCCCAAGATCGAGGTCACATTCGACATCGATGCGAACGGCATTCTCGACGCGAAGGCAAAGGACACCGCCTCCGGACGGGAGCAGTCGATCAAAATCACCGGTACCTCGACGCTGTCGAAGGACGAAGTGGACAAGATGGTCAAGGAAGCCGAGCGGTTCGCGGACGAGGACAAACGAAGGCGGGACGCCGCCGAGGCCCGCAACCGTGGGGACTCGCTGGTCTACCAGACTGAACGCATGCTGAAGGATGCTGGCGACAAGGTCTCGGCCGATGAGCGCCAGACCGTCGAGACCAGGCTCAACGCGTTGAAAGAAGCGTTGAACACAGAGGACGTCGAGCGCACCAACGCCGCGATCAACGAGCTCCAGCAGGCCAGTTCCAAACTGGCCGAAGCAATGTATGCGAAAACCGCGGCGGGTGGCGGTGCGTCCGCGGGCGGGCCCGCGGGGCCGGAGCCCCAGGGACCTGCGGGTGAGAACAAGTCAGAAGATGTCATCGACGCCGACTACAAGAAGACGGATGAGAAACGATAACAGACGGGAGCGAGGAATCGCGTGAACGCGGAAGCGCGACAAGGTGGTCTATGGACGAGCGAGACGATCTGCCTACGGGTGAGGGCGCAGAGAAGCCAGGAACGGTCAGTGATGCGACCGAGTCGGCTGAGGAGCTCCGCGCAAAGGTCGCGCACTATAAGGAAGAAGCGGAGCGCAATTGGCAGCAGTTCCTCCACGCTGCGGCGGACCTGGAAAACTACAAGAAGCAGGCCGTCCGACAGCGCGACGATGCCGTTCAGCGCGTGCGGACCTCGCTTCTGAACGTCATACTCACGGTCGTCGACAACCTGGACCGCGCCCTCGAGCACGCCGACAAAGACGGTCGCGCTGAGAGCATCCTCGAGGGCATCCGTATGACACACAGGCAGGTCACCGAGTTGCTCCAAAGCATTGGCGTCCGATCCATAGATACCATCGGCAAGCCGTTCGATCCCAGGTTTCATGAGGCGGTTGATGTTGCGAGCAGCGGGGCGCACTCCGTTGAGCCCGGCACCGTGGTCGAGGAACTGCAGAAGGGCTATCTCTTCAACGGAGAGGTATTGAGGCCGGCGCGTGTGCGCGTCGCGAACTAGCGTTGGAATTCAAAGACTACTACAAGATTCTAGGCGTCGAGCGGTCGGCTGATCAGAAGATGATCAGCAAGGCCTACCGGCGCCTCGCGCGGCAATTCCATCCGGATGTCAATAAGGGCAAGGGGGCCGAGGATCGCTTCAAAGAGATCAACGAAGCGTATCAGGTGCTGGGCAAGCCCGACCAGCGAGCCAAATTTGACCAGATGTTCGAGGCCTACCAGCGCGGTGGGATGGACTGGCAGCAGACTTTCGGTCGGGGCGGCGCCTACCAGACGCCCGAAGGCTGGACCGTCACATTCGGTGGGGACTCCGAGAACCTGGATGATGTTCTCGGCGGGTTCAGCGATTTCTTCAAGCAGTTCTTTGGCCAGGAGTTTGCTACCGCGCGGGGAGGCCGCAGTCCCTCCGGACGCCGGCGCCGCGGCGGTGTCGAGGAGTTGATCAGCGAGCAGCCGCCCGCCGCCGCAGAGTCCACGCTCGATGTCACGCTCGAGGAAGCGTTCCGAGGCTCGCAGAAGTCCGTTGCCCTGCAACTGAACGGCACCACCCGGCGTCTTGACGTCACGATCCCCAAGGGTGTGCGCGACCGGCAGAAAATTCGTCTATCCGGCGCCCTGGACGGGAGCGATCTCTACCTGACCATCCGTGTGGTGCCGCATCCGCATTTCGAACGGCGGGATGACGATGTCGTGGTCGAGGTTCCCGTTCCGCTGAGCGAGGCGATGCTGGGAGGGAAGATCCAGGTGCCGACGCTCGAGGGGACCGTCGACATGACCATCCCTCCTGAGACACAGAATGGCCAACTGTTCCGTCTGCGAGGACAGGGCATGCCAAAGCGCGACGGCAGCCGTGGGGATCAGCTGGTTCGCGTGAAGGTCGTGCTGCCGACCAAGCTGTCGGCCCGCGAGCAGCAGCTGTTTGAGGAGCTCAGGACATTGCGAAAACAAGATTCACGAAAGGCCTAATACCATGGCGATCCGTTTTGATAAGTTCACAGAGAAGGCCCAAGAGGCGATTCTTCACGCCCAGGAGACAATGCAGAAACTCGGGCATCCTCAAATGGAGCCCGAGCACCTGCTCCTGGCGCTGGTCGAGCAGGCTGAGGGTGTCGTACCTGCAATCATCAGCCGGGCCGGCGCGAATGTGGCCGCGCTGCGCGGGCGCTTGCTGAACGAGTTGGAGCGACGGCCGCGGGTGCAGGCGCAGCCGAAAGCGGAAGGCCTCTACCTGAGTACAGGGCTCCGCCAGGCGATCGAGACTGCGCAGGAGGAAGCCCAGCGGATGCGCGATGAGTACGTGAGCACCGAGCACCTGCTGCTTGGGATCGCGCGAGACCGTGAAGGGTCTGCGGGACGCCTGCTCTCTGAGGCTGGGCTCACCGCGGACGCCATCTACCGTGTGCTCCAGGAAGTTCGCGGGAGCCAGCGCGTCACGGATCCCAACCCCGAGAGCAAATACCAGGCGCTCGAGCGCTATGGGCGTGATCTGACTCAATTAGCCGCTGCAGGGAAACTCGATCCGGTGATCGGCCGCGACGAGGAGATCAGGCGCGTGATTCAAGTGCTCAGCCGCCGCACAAAAAACAACCCGGTGCTCATCGGCGATCCGGGCGTTGGAAAGACGGCGATCGTCGAAGGGCTCGCGCAGCGCATCGTCCGCGGGGACGTGCCCGAAGGATTGAAGCACAAGCGTGTCGTGCAGCTGGATTTGGGCGCGCTGGTCGCCGGGACGAAGTTCCGGGGCGAGTTCGAAGAGCGGCTCAAGGCGGTCCTCAAGGAAATCTCCGACGCGGCCGGCGAGATCGTCTTGTTCATCGACGAGCTGCACACGGTCGTGGGTGCCGGCGCCGCGGAAGGCGCGATCGATGCATCGAACATGCTGAAGCCAATGCTGGCCCGCGGCGAACTGCGCACCATCGGCGCCACGACGCTGGACGAGTACCGCAAGCACATTGAGAAGGATGCTGCCCTGGAGCGGCGCTTCCAGCCGGTGCTTGTCGGTGAGCCCTCGGTCGAGGAGACGATCTCGATCCTGCGCGGGCTGAAGGAACGATACGAGGTCCATCACGGCGTCCGCATCACCGACGCGGCGGTCATCGCCGCGGCGACGCTGTCGGACCGTTATATCAGCGACCGCTTCCTTCCCGACAAAGCGATCGACCTCATCGATGAGGCGGCCAGCCGCCTCCGCATGGAGATCGACAGCAAGCCGGTCGAACTGGACGAGATCGATCGGCGCATCATGCAGCTGGAAATCGAGCGCCAGGCGCTGCGCAAGGAGCTCGACCCAGCCAGCAAGGAGCGGCTCCGGCGGATTGAGCAGGACGTGAGCACGCTCAAGGCCGAGAGCGAAGAGTTGCGCAAGCAGTGGGAAGAAGAGAAACGCGCCATCAGCGCCATTCGAGAGACGAAGGGGCGAATCGAGGAGACCCGGCGGCAGATCGAAGAGGCCGAACGCCGGGCAGATCTCGAAACGGCCGCCCGGCTGCGCTACGGCACGCTCCACGACCTTCAGCAGAAGCTGGCGTCGCAGGAGCAGGCGCTCAAAGACGTGCAGCGCGGCCGGCACCTCTTAAAGGAAGAGGTCGACGAAGAAGATGTCGCCCAGGTCGTCGCCAAGTGGACCGGGATTCCGATGACGCGGCTGCTTGAGGGTGAGATGCAGAAACTGCTCACGATGGAACAGCGCCTGCACGAGCGCGTGGTAGGACAGGACGAAGCCGTGGCCGCCGTGAGCGACGCGATTCGGCGTGCCCGTGCGGGCCTGCAGGATCCTCGCCGGCCCATCGGGTCTTTCCTGTTCCTGGGTCCGACCGGGGTGGGAAAGACCGAACTGGCGCGAGCGCTCGCACAACATCTATTCGACAATGAAGAGGCAATGATTCGCCTCGACATGTCCGAGTACCAGGAAAAGCACACCGTCAGCCGTCTGATCGGCGCGCCGCCAGGCTACGTCGGGTTCGAAGAAGGCGGCCAACTCACTGAAGCAGTGCGACGGCGGCCGTACCGCGTGGTGCTACTGGACGAAATCGAGAAAGCGCACACAGACGTCTTCAATATCCTGCTGCAGATTCTGGAAGACGGCCGGTTGACCGACGGGCACGGGCGCACCGTGAATTTCAAGAACACGGTCATCATCATGACCAGTAACCTGGGCAGCCGGTTTCTTCAGCACCTCGATGCCAAGAACGCCGCGCAGTTCGAGATGGCGCGGGTCCAAGTACTGGACGAAGTACACAAAGCGTTCCGGCCGGAATTCTTGAATCGAATCGATGAGATCATCGTCTTCCATCCGCTGTCGGCGGAGCAGCTTCGTCAAATTGTCGACCTGCAGCTCCGGTATCTGACCGGCCGGCTGGCCGCGCAGAAGGTAGGGTTGGAGGTCACAGACGCCGCCAAGGACTACCTGGCGCGCGAAGGGTACAATCCGGACTTTGGCGCGAGGCCGCTGCGGCGACTGATCCAGCGTGAGGTCGAGAATCGCATCGCCAAGATGGTGCTGGCCGGCGAGTTAAGAGAAGGATCCGCCGCTGTCGTGGATTACAAGGGCGGCGAGATCAAAATCACCATCGGCGAGTGCCTGGCAGTGGCAGCAAAGTAAAACTGCGGGATAAAGGGATAAGGGATAAAGGGATAAACTGCAGGAGCCTTATCCCCTTGTCCCTTTATCCCCTTATCCCGTAGTTCGTCTTGTGGAGGAAACCAGCGATTCTTGGGATCACGGCCTTTGTGAGCGGCGCAGTTCTCCTCGCGCTTGAGATCGTCGCGAGCCGCGTCATCGCCCCGTTCTTCGGCAACTCCATCTACGTGTGGGGCAGCCTGATCGGAGTCTTTCTCGCCGCGCTCGCGCTGGGGTACTTCCTCGGGGGCGTGCTAGCCGACCGGTGGCCGTCAATGACGGTCCTCGCCGCGTGTGTGTTTCTTGCGGGCGCGCTCGTGCTACTCATTCCGGTCGTCGCGCCCCGGCTGCTCGAGTCAATCATCCTGCGCGATCCTGGACCGCGCATGAGCCCGCTGCTGGGTTCGCTCGGCTTGTTCTTCCTCCCGAGTGTGGTCATGGGCATGGTGTCACCGATTGCGGTGCGCCTGCGTGCTCGGACGGTGGCCACAATTGGGAATGTCGCGGGTGCGCTCTATGCCCTCTCGACGCTTGGGAGTATCGCCGGGACGCTGCTTGCGTCCTTCGTCCTCATTGCCGTGATGGAAGTGAGTCAGATCGTCTATGTGCTCGGCGCAACACTGCTCGTGCTGGCCGTTGCGGGATGGGTCGTCAGCCGACGGATGCTGTCCGCGGCCGTCGGCGCGATGGTGGCGGTGTTGCTGGTCTTGGGTGTTCCGTTCGCGTCCCCGCCGCTGCCTGAGGAGGTCCGCTTCATGAAGGACACGGTCTATCACCGAATTACGGTCAGCGATGAGTTCGAGATCAGGTACCTAAAACTCGACAACTACTGGCAAAGTGGGCTTGACCTGGCCGATTCGCGCCGCACGGTGTTCGGATATTCCGATTACCTGCACTTACCATTGATCTTCACTCCCGCCGCAGATCGCGTGCTCGTCGTCGGCCTGGGCGGCGGAACCGTTCCGGCCCGTTATCACCAGGACTACCCAGGAATGCGCATCGACGTCGTAGAGCTGGATCCACAGATCATCGCGGTGGCGCAGCGCTTTTTCGCCGTTCCATCAGACAGCCGTCTCCGCATCGTTGCCCAGGATGGGCGTCTGTTCATCATGCGCGCGGAAGAGCGGTACGACGTGATCTTGCTCGACGCGTATCTCATCGATACGATCCCTTTCCACTTGGCCACGCGTGAATTCTATGAGACGGTGAAGATGCAGTTGTCCCCCGGTGGCGTGGTGGGCTCCAACATCATCGGGGCGTTGAGCGGGCCCAGAAGCGGATTGTTCCGTGCCATGTACAAGACATTCCGCGAAGTTTTCCCGACCGTCTACGTGTTTCCGGTAGATTGGAACCGGTACCAGGGTGTTGAGTCTCTCCGCAATATCATTGTGATCGGCACCGACCGTCCTCGACTGGAGCCCCGAGAGGTGCTTGTTGCCGCGGAGCGCACCCGGCGCACGCTGGGCGTCACGCTGCCGCGATTCCCTCATGCGGCCGGCGATCAGTACACTGCGCCGATCGACACCACGGATGTACCGGTCTTGACCGACGATTACGCACCCGTTGAGGTCCTGATCCAGGGCCGCTGAATGCCGGTTATCAAGTTGTACATCGGTGACGTGGTGCAGACACGAAAGACGCACCCCTGCGGCAGCGATCAGTGGACAATCGAGCGATTGGGCGCCGACGTGGGGATCCGCTGCCAGGGCTGCGGCCGCTACGTTCTCATGGAACGCCCGCGATTAGAACGACGCATCAAGCGTTTCGTCAGCCGGCCTCCGCAAGCCCAGAGCGATTAAATAACCCGATACGTGTAAAGATCTTGCCCCTCGGGCAGGGTGATGACGGGCATATGCGCATTTACGCCTGGGGGGTCGCCATTGCAGGGTGGGCGGCGTTGCTCCCGCTGCTTCTCTTCGCCCCCACCCCCCGCATCGAGCCGCTGCTCGGACTGCTCGCGCTTGCCGTCGTCTCTGAATGGCTGATGGTCCCCCAACCACGGGGGGGAGTTCAGTCGGCCGGAGTCGCGGTCGCCGCGGCCGCGCTGCTGCTTGTCGGGCCCGTCTACGCCGCGCTGGTGATGAGCATCGGCGTTGCGATCGGAAACGGCCTGCTGCACCGGCGCCCACCGCTCAACACGGTGTTCAACAGCGGCCAGTACATTCTGTCGATGCTTGTCGCAGGCGCCGTGGCGCGCCTGTTGGATCCGGAGATCCTGCCGTTCAACGCACCGCTCTTCCACGGCGCAACTGACGTCCGATTCTTGCTCGCATTTCTCGCCGGCATCACCACGTACATCGTCAGCAGCAGTCTGTTTGTCAGCGGCATGGTAGGGTTGCTGCGCGGCGTGAGTTTCGTGGACGTGTTTGGCGCCAGGATCCTGTGGGAGCTCGTCAGCAACGTGGCCTTCGGCGCGATTGGCCTCGTCACCACGCTGATGTACGTGCGCGCGGTCCCCGTCAGCGCTGCGTTCCTGGCCGTGCCGCTGCTGCTGGTGAGCTACATTCTCCTACTCTACACGACCCGTAAGCAGAGCTATCAGGAGCTTGAGGCCCTCCAGGCCGTCAGCCGAGCATCTGCGGCGCTGGACCTGGAGCACCTGTTCCAGACCATGCACGAGCAGATCAGTCGCATCATGCCGGCCGATGCATTTTACGTTGCGCTGCTTGATCCCTCCCGCGAGATGCTCTCGTTCGAGTACCTCGTCGACTCTGGGGAACGATTCCCGCGTGAAATCCATCCATTAAATACCGTCAATAAGGAGATTCTCTCGCGAGGCCGTGCGACGATGATCACCCGTGATCCGGCGACACTGGATGCGGACGATCTGGGCCGTGTGGGCCGTGTCGATCGTGCGAGCGCGTCCCTGCTGTTCGTTCCACTGGCGCGGGGCACTACCGTGATCGGGCTGATGTCGGTGCAGGCCTACACCTTCCAGGCGTATTCGGATCGAGACCTCAAGCTCGTCGCGGCCCTCGGAGCGCAGGCGGCGACCGGCATCGAGAACGCCCGACTGCTCGAAGCAGCACGCCACCGGGCCACCGAGATGGATTTGCTGAACCGCGTCATGAGCGCCGTCTCGGGGGCGCCCGATCTGAAGCAGCGATTTCGCCGCGTCGTCGAAGAAGTGTCCGCGGCGTTCGGTTACACGCACGTCAGCATTTACAGGCATGAGGGTGACTACCTCAACCTGGAGGCTCAGGTTGGCTACCGCGACGCGTACGATACCATTCACATCACAAAAGGCGTCATGGGTCGCGTCGCACGCAGCGGAAAGCCCGTGTTAATCGTCGACGTCAAGCAGGATCATGACTATATCGCCGCGTCCTCGGACGTGCAAAGCGAGGCCGCTGTGCCGATCATGGTGGACAACAACGTCATCGGTGTGCTCAATGTGGAGGCCAACAGTGTTCGCCCGCTTCAACCGACCGATCTTGAGCTCCTCACCATGCTGGCCGGCCAGCTCGGCGTGGCGGCACGTAACGCCATCCTGTATGAAGAAGCCCAGCGCTCGCGCGACGAACTTTCGGTGTTGTACGAAGCGGTGAAGGCCGTCAGCAGCTCGCTTGAACTGGAGACTGTCCTCAACAATCTCGTGCAGGTGAGCTGCCGCGCATTCGGCTACGAGTACGGAGCCATCCTGCTGACCGACGACCGCACGGGGGAGTTGGTCGTCGAGGCGATTTACGGGTATACGCCCGAGACCCTCGGGATGCGGGTCCCGGTTGGCAAGGGCATCACAGGGACGGTTCAGCGAACCGGAAAGCCCGAAGTGGTTGGCGATGTGACAAAGGATTCCCGCTATGTCAAGGCGGACGACCGGGTCGTGGAAGAAGTGGCCGTCCCGCTGATCAGCGAGGGCCGGGTCATCGGTGTGTTCAACGTCGAGAGCACCAGGCGCGGAGCGCTGGGCCAGCGAGACCTCGAGTTACTGACAACGCTGGCGGGATATGCAACGATCGCCATCGAGAATGCGCGGTTGTACCAGCAGGCCAAGCACCTGGCGATCACCGACGGGCTGACGGAATTGTTCAATCACCGCTACCTACACCAGGCGCTCGAGCGCACGCTGGAGCGCTGCAACCGCAGCGATCAGCCGCTGGCCGTCATCATGCTGGAGATCGACAAGTTCAAGCGCTACAACGATACCTACGGCCACCAGCGCGGGGACGAAGTCCTCCGCATTGTTGCGGAGCTCTTGCGCAAAGGGAGCCGGCCCTCGGATATCGTCGCCCGCTACGGGGGTGATGAGTTCATGATCGTGCTGCCCAACACCGGCAAGGATATCGCCCAGGATGTGGCCGAGCGTCTGCGCCGCGCCGTGGAAGCATATCCGTTCCGCCTCGGCGAGAACATCGTTACCGCGGTCACGCTCAGCGTCGGCGTCGCGGCCAGCCCGATCGATGGGACGACCGTGGATTCCATTGTCGATGCCGTGGACCACGCGCAGTACACCGCGAAACGATCCGGCGGCAACAAGGTGCACCTGGCGGAAGCGTACTCCTAGAAGCGGGATAGAGGGATAAGGGGATAGTGGGATAAGGTAGGGCCAGCCGTGCAAAGTGTCGGCTGGATCATTTCTCGCTGTTACCTTATCCCCTTATCCCTGTATCCCCTTATCCCGTCCTTGTCGGGATGAGTCTCTCCGTCGGTATCGTCGGTCTTCCCAATGCCGGCAAGTCCAGTCTGTTCAACGCGCTCACGCGTGCCGGCGCAGCCGTAGCCGGGTACCCATTTACAACGATTGAACCGCACCATGGGATCGCTGCTGTCCCGGATCCGCGAATCGAAGCCGTGGCCGGTGTCACGCAACCCGATCGCACCGTTCCGGCGACGGTTGAGTTTGTCGACATCGCCGGACTCGTCCGTGGCGCACACTCCGGGGAAGGGTTGGGCAACCAGTTCCTGGCTCACATCCGTGAAGTTGACGCGATCGTGCACGTGGTGCGCTGTTTCACAGCGGCTGATGTCCCGCACGTGGAAGGCGCCGTCGACCCGATGCGCGACATTGAGATCGTGGAAACCGAACTGGCATTTGCGAATCTCGCCAAGCCGGTGCTCTATGTGGCCAATATCAGCGAAAACGATCTCCCCGCGGGTCCGTGTGCCGAGTTAGTGGTCGGACATGCCCAAGCTCACGGAGCTATCGCCGTACCGCTCTCGGTGAAACTGGAAGCGGAGGTAGCTGAACTCGGCGGTCGCGAAGGGGACGAGCTCCTGAGAGCGTACGGATTGACCGAGCCGGGCCTCTTCCGTTTGATCCGCGCGGCCTATGACCTTTTGAGCCTCATCACGTTCTTCACCACCGCCTCGCGCGAAGTCCGCGCCTGGGCCGTTCCGTCCGGCACGCTGGCGCCGGACGCCGCCGGCAAGATTCACACGGACATGCACCGAGGGTTCATCAAGGCAGAGGTGATCGGCTGGCGCGAGCTGATCGAGGCTGGCTCGTTGCAGAAGGCAAGGGATCGGGGACTGGTTCGCCTGGAAGGCAAAGAGTATGCTGTCACGGATGGTGACGTAATGCTCTTCAGATTCGCCGTGTAGCCACCCCTCAAATCCAGTGCTATAATCGGGAAGCCCCGGAGGTAAGTTGGGGGCTTCTTTACGTCAGTTGGAGGTATTGCGTGAAGAGTTACGACCTGGTGTTTGTGGTCCGACCCGACCTGGAACAGGATGCGTTCAAAGCGCTCGTGGACCGTGTGACCCAACGCATCACGGACCAGGGCGGCACGGTCGAGGTGGTGGAT
>JAHZOA010000049.1 GCA_020028455.1 Armatimonadota bacterium
CCCGAAGCGCGGCGATTGTACGATCGTGCGTTGAATGTCACACGCAACGCGGGGCTGACGGGTGAGCTCACCCTCTACGCTGAACTCCTGGTCGAACATTCCGAGGTCGTGAAATGGCTGCGAGCGCCGGGATTGGTGTTCGAGGATACCGACGCCGTGTTGCACCTGGCGCCGCAGATCGGTCGCGAGGATCTGCTCGCACGAGCCTGGCTTAATCGCGGGTTCGCGGAATCGGACAAGGGACGACTCGAGCCGGCTGAGGACGCGCTGCGCCGAGCGTTGGACTTGTTCCGCTCACGCGGCGACCGTCAGGGCGAGGTCGAGGCGCTGGAATTGCTGGGGATGATCACCCATTCACTGCGCGGCAAGCTCACAAAAGCGCAGGCCGCGTACCGGCAGGTCATCGAGTTGTACCGTAAGATGGGCGACGCCCGGGGCACGGCACGCACGATGGCGCTGTTGAGCCGGGCGCTGGTCGACAGCGGAGAACTGAAGCAGGCTCGGCCGTTGGCGGAGGAAGCACTCCACACCGCGCGCAGCCAGCATGAGCGCACAGCAGAAGCGATGAGCCTGTATGTCCTCGGTATCCTTGAGCACATGGCGGGCACGTCTCCCAACTCCGTGAAGCACTTTTCGGACGCCATCGCGATTCGCCGGGAGCTCGGGGACCTGGTTGGTGAGGCGGGATGGCGCAGAATGCTCGGCATGCATCTCCTCCGTCAGGGGCGCATCGATGAGGCAGAGCAGCAGGTGCTGACCTCGCAGGCCCTGCTGCGCGAACGTGGTGCCTTTGGCGTGAACGCGACGACGGGACTGGGGCTCACGACCGATAGCCCGTTCCTGCTGCGCAGTCTGGCGGAGATCTACCTGGCCCGCGGCGACCTGGTAAAAGCGGGCGAGTACGGTGAGCACGCGCTGACCGGGCTCACGGAGGATGACGACATCGCGAAAGGGACGCACCGCGCCACGCTGGGAAAAATCCGTGCGGCCCAGGGACGCGCGGATGAGACCGAGCAACTGTTCCAGGAAGGGCTCCGCATCCTCAACGGATATGAGTACCGGATCGACGTCGCCCTCGCGTTGATGAAATACGGCGAAGCGCTTCTACTGCTCGGAGAGCCGGCCAGAGCGTCCGAGCTTCTCACGAAGGCACGCGACCAATTTGCGGCAATGGGCGCGACCAACTTTGCCCAGGAGATCAACGAGAAACTCGAGGCCGCGCGTGTCTCCAGTCGTTGAGCACCTCACGCGCCGCGTTATGGCCCGGGGCGCCCATCACGCCGCCACCGGGATGCGTTCCTGAGCCACACAGATACAGCGCGCGGACCGGTGTGCGGTAATCCGCCCAGCCCGGCGCCGGCCGCATGAAAAACAGCCGGTCCAGCGTCATCCCGCCGTGGAAGATGTCCCCGCCGGTCAACCCGAACTCTCGTTCCAGATCCACAGGGCTCAGTATGTGCCGGTGAAGAATCCGCCTCGGGAAGTCAGGCGCGTACTCTGAGAGCGTGTCGATGACGCGATCCGCATACGTCTCCTTGAGCGTGTCCCACGACCCCGCGGCCAGCCGATAGGGCGCATACTGCACGAAGATGTTCATGACGTGCTTGCCGGGCGGAGCAAGCGTCGAATCATACGTGGACGGGATCGTCACTTCAAGAAACGGCTCTGTCGACGGGCGTCCGGCCTTCGCGTCGTCCCACGCACGGTCGATGTACTCCATCGTCGGCCCGATGTGAATTGTCGCGCGATGCTGGGGACCCTCGCCCCGCCCAGGCGCCGCGCGAAACTCCGGCAGGCCGTCGAGGGCCAGGTTAATCTTCATGGCGACGCCTTCAGTGTGGATGGTTTCGATCTCGCGCCGGAAGTCGCCATCCAGCGACGGCACGAGGTCGAGCAAGGTGTGCTTCGGGTCGGCGTTGCTGATCACGACGCGGGAGGTGATCTCCTCACCTCCCGCAAGGACAACACCGGCAGCGGCGCCGTCGCGGACCAGGATCTGTGCAACCTCGGCGTCTGTGCGGATCTGCGCACTGTGACGGCGCGCGGCCTCCGCGAGCGCTTGGGTGATCATTCCCATGCCGCCGCGCACAAAGCCCCACAGGCCCCGCTTTCCGGCCGCCTGTCCCATGCAGTGATGAAAGAGCACATACGCGGTCCCGGGAGTGCTTGGTCCGCCGCGTGCACCGATGACCCCGTCTGTGGCGAGCGAGGCCTTCAATTCAGGCGACTCAAACCAGCCGTCGAGAAAATCTCGTGCACTCTGCGTGGCCATTCTGAAGGCGCGCACGAAATCTGACGCCGGCAGCCGCATCGCCTGCCAGCCCATCCGTGCCAATCCAAGCACGTCCCCCGCGCGGCGACGGACCGGATCGGGCGGTGACCGGAGCAGCCACGGCTCGACGAATTCCGCCAGGCGTTCCAGGAATGCCTCGTACTCGGGATAGCGCCGCGCGTCTTTCGGAGAGAACCGGCTGATCTCCACCGCCGTCCTTGCATTGTCTTGCCAAACGAAAAGGGCGCGTCCGTCAGGGAATGGGCTGAAGAAGGCGGGATCTTTCGGCAAGATCTCGTAGCCGAAGCGCTTGAGTTCGAGATCGTGAATGATCGGGGCCTGCAGGAGTCCGCACAGGTAGGCGGCGGTACTGATCTTGTAGCCCGGCCACAACTCCTCGGTGACACACGCGCCGCCTACGATGTGGCGTCGTTCCAGTACGAGCACCCGCAATCCCGCACGGGCCAGATAGGCGGCGGTGACGAGGCCGTTGTGCCCGGCCCCAACGATGACCGCGTCGTACGATGTCATCGGCCCGCCGTGCCTCACCCGGTCACGTCGAAACGGACGCGGTGCCACGCGTTGTTCATGTAGCCTTTGAAATTCCACAGCATGCGCGCGTCCTCGGGCTGCGTGCTTGCTGCCGAGTCCCAGGCGCGGACAGCAAGCTCGTGCCGCCCAGGATTTAAGGTGAAGCGGCGGCTGAACAGCCGCCAGGCCCACGGCGGCTCATCAGCGCTGAGATCGGCCGTGTACCAGGACTCTCCGCGGTCAACGGAGAGATCCACCCGCTCGACCCGCCGCCCTCCCCCTGTGAGCGCATAGCCCCGCACTATGACAGTTGCGGGCACGGTGGCGCCGTCGTGTGGATCGCAGACGACCGCGTTGACGGGGAGTTCGCCGAGCATCAGTCCCCGCGTCCAATCAGCGTTCTCGGCACGGACCTGCGGCGGGAAGATTTTGTACGCGTGAGCCTGAAAGTGGTTCGTTGAAGGCTCTTCTTGCACCGTGAGTTCACCCAACCACTTCACGCTGCGGGCGCCAATGTAGCCCGGGACGATTGCGCGCACCGGGAATCCGTGCACCGGCAAGAGCGGATCACCGTTCATTTCGGTCGTCAGCAACACTTCAGGACCAAGCGCCTTGTGAATTGGGATGGACCCGCCAAATCCAAATCGCGTCCCATCGTGTTCCACTTCGTCCAGTCCACGTGGCGCGCGGATTCATGGACACCCGCGGCGATCAGGATTTCACGCAGCGAAACGCCTGTCCACTCGGCGTTCCCCGCGGCTTCCGCCCCCCAGGGGATCTCGCCGGGGATCGGCGCAACTGTCATGAGCTCGCTGCGACGATTTCCTGCGCACTGCAGTGCCGCGACGATCGTGGAGTGCGGAAGGGATCGGATTTCTTCAAGCGTCAACTCCAGCGGTGTTCTTACCAGGCCGCCCACCCGGAGGCGGTACGTCGCAGGATTGATCGCAGGCACCGACCCGTGGTTGCGAACAAAGAACAGCGGAACGGGCGTCACGAATTGCTCCGCGAGCCTCGGAAGCGGAGGACCGCCGTTGAATGGCTGGTGGCTGCGGATGATTAACGCAGAGTCTTTTCCAAGATGCATCGATCGCTCCATTTAGTCGCAACTAGCAAGATACACCCGGCCTCGCTGTAGCTCGGCCTCCGTGCGCCGCAGGCCTGCTACGCAGGCAGCATTAGTGGTCGCCACATACCTTTTCAGTGGAATAGCCACTTCTTCCCTGGCAGGTTGACAGTATGCTAGCATTTAAGAATGCCGCGCGTGGCGCTTCTTTTATGTCTATTGCTCTTGCTGGTCATCGGAGTGTCCGCGGAGCATTCCGCTGCGCTTCCGGCGCCCTCGGTTACCCGTGCCGTCCTCGACAACGGCCTCACCATTATCGTCGCGGAACAGCACGCCGCCGAGCTCGTCACACTGAACGCGTGGGTCAAGGTCGGCTCACGTGATGAGACGGACGAGCTCAACGGCGCCGCGCACTTCGTCGAGCACATGTTGTTCAAGGGGACCCGCCGCCGGAAGGTCGGCCAGATCGATCGAGAAGTGGAAGGATTGGGCGGCATCCTGAACGCGTCGACAGCATTCGACTTCACGCAGTATTACATTACCGCTGCCAGCCGTTTCTTCGACCGCATCCTCGACCTCCAGGCGGACGCCCTCATGAACTCGACGTTTGATCCGGAGGAAATGGAGCGCGAGCGCCGCGTCGTGCTCGAAGAGATCGGCCTTCGCGACGATTGCATTCTACCGGGCACAGTATGGGCCGCAGAATGTCATCATTGTCGTTGCCGGAGACGTGAGCACGCGGGAGACGGTCGCCAAGGTCCGCCGGGCCTACGGCAGCTGGCGCCACCCCGTTGCCACCCGCCCGACTGCGCAGCCCGAGCCGGCGTCCAGTGACGTGCGACGTACTGAGCTGGATCACGATGTCCGCGTTGCGTATTTACAGTTGGGCTGGATCGGTCCAGGGGCTCGTGACCGCGAGGTCTACGCTATAGACGTGCTTCTGTTTGTGCTCGGTCAGGGGAGGTCATCGCGCCTGACCCAACGGCTCCAAGAGCGGCAGCGGCTTGTCCAGAACATCGGCGCATCATTCCCCACGGGGTTGGATCCGCAGCTGTTCCAGGTGAACGCGGTGGTGGAGCCGCAAGACGTCGCCCGCGCCGAACAGGCAATCCTGGCAGAGATCACGGAGATCCGGGAGTCGGGCATCGCGGCGGATGAATTGGAGCGCGCGAAGACATTGCTGCTCGCCAGCGAAGCCATCGGCTCACACACGAGCCGTGGTCTGGCATCGCTGCTGGGGTATTCCACGAGCGTCGCAGACCTCAACTTCGCGCTCACCTACGAGGAGCAGATCCGGCGGGTGAGCCGCGAGGACGTCCAGCAGGCCGCGAGACGATACCTGGATCCACGGCGTTATGCGGTGACAGTGATCCGTCCCCGGACCCGCTGATGAAAACCCTTCTTCTTATAGTTGCCATTTGCGCGACTGCGGTCGCCTCGAGTCCGGCCGCGTCGACCAGTGGGTTCAGCCGGCATGTGCTCCCCAATGGCCTGACCGTCATCGTCCGCACGAACCAAAGTGCAGACCTCGTGTCTGTACAGGTCATCACCGAAGCGGGCCAGCGGATGATGGAGCAGGGACAGGCCGGCATCGCGGCATTCGTGACGTCGATGCTGCCGCGCGGCACGCAGCGGCGAAACGCACAGGAGATCGCGCTGGCCGTCGAGTCGGTGGGCGGAACGATCGGGACCTCCACGGCCCAGGACTATAGCCAGCTCTCGACGATCACGCCGTCGCGACACATTGACCTCGCGCTCGACGTGCTCGCCGACATGGTGACCAACGCCAAGTTCGATCTGGCCGACATTGAAACTCAGCGGCGAATCACCCTGTCTGTGATCCGCCAGCGGTTGGATCAGCCGTCGATCCGCGTGCAGGAGCTCGCGGGGACCGGCATCTATCCCTACCATCCGTACGGGCTGCCGCTCGCCGGCACAAT
Organism: Armatimonadota bacterium; assembly: GCA_020028455.1. Classification (GTDB taxonomy): domain Bacteria; phylum Sysuimicrobiota; class Sysuimicrobiia; order Sysuimicrobiales; family Kaftiobacteriaceae; genus JACPRY01. The sequence goes on from JAHZOA010000049.1 coordinate 5,810, forward strand.
CGACAGCGTCTCCGCCCTGACGCGGGACGATCTCGTCCGCTTCTATCAAACGTTTTATATCGCGTCCAACATGGTCGTCGTTGTGGCGGGCAACGTGACCCAGGATGCGGCGCTGGACAAAGTGCGCCGCGCATTTGCTAACATCCGGACCGGCGTGCTTCCGCAGCGCGCACGTCTGCTGCCTGCGATAGAGAAGGCGCTCGCGCCGCGCCCCGTGCGGCAGGTCGAGGTCCGTGAGACGCAGCACACCGCCTCGGCATGGGTCGCGATCAGTTACTCCACACCGGAAATCGGCCACCGTGACTGGACCGCTGTGCGCGTCCTCGATACGATCCTGGGAAGCGGCCTGTCCTCACGGCTGTTCGTCGAGATTCGCGAACGGCGGGGACTCGCATATTCCGTCAGTTCGACCTACCTGATCCGCGCCGGACCCAGCATGCTGATTCTGATCGCCGCCACGGATCCCGCGAACCTTACGCAAGTCATCGACGGGATGCTGAAGGAGATCGAGAAGCTCGCGGCGGCGCCGGTCAGTGCCGAAGAGCTGGAGCGCGCCAAGAACCGGATCATCGGGTCAAACGCGCTCAGCCACGAAGATCTGCGAAACCAGGCCTTCCTGCTCGGCTGGTATGAGGTGCTCGGCGTTGGTTACGAATTCGACCGGCGGATGCCCGACCTCATCAGCAAGGTCACAGCAGAAGACGTGCAACGCGTCGCGAGGATTTATCTCAAGAATCCCGTCATCGCCATCGTCACCCCGCCGCCCCGGTAGGGGTGCGAAATGACTGACGCCTTTCCAATCGCCTGGGACGATCCGCGCGATGCGGAGCTGGCCTGGGAGTGGGAAGAGATGCACTGCCCCCGCGTCTTCACACCCCTCGCCGGCGATTATATGGCGTCGATCATCGAAGACGGGATGAACTACCGGTACGAGAAATTTGGCATGCCCGTTCGCTACCGCTGCCGGCTCATTAACAATTATGTCTATGTCGGTGAAGAGCTCGATCCCACCGCCGACCGTGAGGCGGTACGAAAGAAAGGGCGTGAGAACCGGCTCGCGCTGACGAAGACCGTGCGCCAGTACTGGGATCAGCGGGTGTTCCCTACGCTGATGGATTCCTACAAGTGGATGGAGTGGGCGCCCCTGGAGACCGCGCCTTTGGCCGAGGTTGCCGGGGCGTGGGATGAACTCTGGCAGAAGGTCCGGTTGCTGTTCCGTCTGCATTTCATGACGAATGCCGCATCGTATCAGTCACTGGACTCGCTCATTGATCTGTGCACGTCCCTGCTCGACGGCATTTCCGAGGCCGATGCGCTGCGTCTGGTCCAAGGGCTGCCCAACGATCTTCAGCGCGTGCAGCGGGATCTATTTGGACTGACTCGGCGGGCCCGCGAAGACTCGAGGGTCGCTGCGACCATCACAGAGCGGCCGCATTCTGCGCTGAGAGAACTCAAATCGTTTGAGAGAGGCCGTGAGTTTCTCCTCGCCCTTGACGAGTTTCTTACCCGGCACGGACACCTCGGCCAGTCCTTCGACGATCTCGCACTGCCGTCATGGAAGGATGAGCCCGCCCTGGTCATCTTGGAGATCGGGAAGCGCCTGCGGGAACCAGAGCAAGATCCAGAATCAGCTAGGCAGCGGCTGGCGGAGGATGCCGAGCAGCTTGCTGATGAGATCCGGGAACGACTCCACGGCCGGCCGGACGATCTGGCACGGTTCGAGGAGGCGCTGGCGCATGCGCGGACGGTAGGCCCATTGACGGAAAGCCACAATTACTGGCTCGACCGAATGGTACATGCACACTCGCACCGGTTTGCCGTGCGGGTTGGTCAGAGGCTGGTCCAGGCCGGGGTGATCGAGGCGCCGGTAGATATCTTCTACTTATATGAGCGCGAGGTCGCCGAATTGTTGCGCAAACCAAAAACTATGCGGCCGCTGGTCGCGGCAAGAAAGTCCGATCTCAAGCACTGGAGCGCGATACAGCCGCCGAAATACGTGGGCAAACCCTCGGACCTCGGGACGCCGTCAGGTCGGTTCGATTCGCCGCCACCGGAGCAGACAGATGCAGCGCTCCTGAAAGGAACCGGCGCGTGTCCCGGAAAAGTTGCCGGCCCCGCGCGGGTGGTCGTCACGCCTGAACAGTTCGAGGGTGTGAAGCTGGGCGACATCCTCGTGTGTCCGTCCTCGAATCCGTCCTGGGTGCCGCTCTTCGGCATTATCCGCGGACTCGTGACCAACACCGGCGGAGTCCTCTCGCATGCAGCCGTCGTGGCGCGTGAGTTTGGCGTTCCGGCCGTCGTCGGAACCGGTGAGGCCACGCGGCGGATCCGCGATGGCCAATGGATCGAGGTCGATGGAACGGCGGGTGAGGTCAGGATCTTGTGACGGCGGCCATCATCGCCATCGCTGCCGGCGCGATTCTCGTGCCGCTGAACTCCACGATGCTGTCGGTGGCGCTCCCCGCGATCATGGTCGACTTCTCCGTGGCCGCGAGTACGGTCTCGTGGCTCGTGACGGCATACCTAGCGACGGTCGCGATCGCCATGACCGTGAGCGGCAACGCCGGCGACCGTCTCGGGCACAGGCGCATGTTCCTGGCGGGCGTCGCAGGGTTCGCGGCAAGCTCGCTCCTCGGCGCCGTGGCGTGGTCGTTTCCGATCCTCGTGCTGTCACGCGTGTTGCAGGCCGCGAGCGGAGCGTCGATCACCACGAACTCGCTCGGCTTGCTGCGGTGGCTATCACCTGAGAACCGGCGGGGCGCAAGCTTTGGCATGTTCGAAATGTTGATCCTGACAAGCGCCGCGGCGGGGCCATTTGTCGGCGGTCTGCTCACGAGCGCCTTCGGCTGGCGGTCGCTGTTTGTCATCGCGGTCCCGGTGGCCACTTTTTCCGCCCTGCTCTTCAAGGCGGTGATCCCGCTGCAGGAGCGACCCGAGAGAGTCCCCCCGCTTCACATCGGGGAGCTGCTGAAACAATCAGCGAGGTTGTTCAGGGTGACGGCATTCTCCGCTGCCGTCGCCGCCGTCTTCGGTTCGACGGTGATTCTTCACACCTCGATGATCCTCATCCCGATCTTCACCCAGTCACTGTTGCGGGCGTCCGCCGCCGTGAGCGGCATCGTCTTGTTCGTGTATTTTGGAACGAGTGCACTGATCTCGCCGATGGGCGGCCGCCTCTCAGACAGCGCAGGACGGCGCTTCCCGGCGGTCGCCGGCATGATCTGCACCGCTGCGGGGTTAGCGGGGTTGTGGAGGTGGGCGGGATCGATCGCGATCCCACAGGTGGCCGTGCTACTGGCTCTGATGGGCCTGGGCTCGGGTCTGAGCGGGACGCCACGCCAGACCTCGGCGATCGAAAGCGTGCCACCCAGCGCGACGGGAACGGCCGCGGGGACGTATTTCACCATCCGCTACATGGGCGGCGTGGTGGGTGCAACGCTTGCCGGGATCCTACTCAAAGATGGTGTGACGACGCAGGCCGTGGCGGCAGGCTTCGGTTTGCTGGCCCTCGTCGCGTTCGCCGTTGCAGTTGTCTCCACTGGTCTGACCGGAAGGACGGCCATTCCATCATGAAGAGGGCTATCGTCAGCTTGTAGCGATGTGGAACTGGGCTTTCGTGTAGGTGGCCGTCGTGCCGCAGCTCGGACACGTGAGTTCGTGCTCCCGGTCTGCCGGGATCTCGTAGACGGCGCCGGTGAGCTGGAGGCCTGTGGGCACTTGCCCCGTACAGTTCTTGCAGGAAACGTAGAGCGCTTCCAGATTCTCCGCAGTCCCCATCGTCCGCCGCCTCCTCATGCCTTTCTAAAAGAAGGACGTACCTGTTACCATTTTGCAGTAAGTACCTGTCACCACCTCCTGCCGGACCGTGTGAGCTTCCCCAAGAGCAATCTGCGATAGTCAGACCACCTCAACTCTCAACTCTTCATACAGAAACGCGAGTGTATCCAGGGTATCGTCGATGATCTTGGAGAGCGCTTTCCCCGCATGTCCCGCCTGGGTTTCGCGTCGCAGGATGATCGGCCGGGCAGATCGGCCGGCAGCCTGCAAACGCGCGGCCATCTTCCGCGCGTGCATCGGATCGACGCGTGTGTCCGACTCATACGTAACGAAGAGTACGGCTGGATAGGCCACGTCTTCCCTGACGTGATGATACGGGGAATATTCATACAGCCAGCGTAATGCCTGCGCGTCCTCAACGCTGCCGAACTCGCCGCTCCACAACCGCCCCAAGCCGAAATACTCATAGCGCACCATATCCAGGAGCGGTGCTCCGCAGATGACGGCACGGAACAGCTCTGGTCGCTGCGTCATCGCGGCTCCCACCAAGAGTCCCCCGTTGCTGCGGCCGTAGATTGCCAGACGGTCCGGGGCGACGAAGCGTTCGGCGACAACGTGTTCAGCGGCTGCAATGAAATCGTCGAACACGTTTTGCTTGTGCCCGCGCATCCCCGCGCGGTGCCACTCTTCACCATACTCGCCGCCCCCGCGCAAGTTTGTTAGCACAAACACGCCCCCGCGCTCCAGCCAGTCGAGCCACAATCCGAGGAAGCCCGGCGGCCGGCTGATGTTGAATCCGCCGTACCCCGTCAATACACCAGGCGCGGTTCCGTCGACGGGCGTGTTGCGGGCGTAAATGACGAACATCGGAATTGCCGTACCGTCCTTTGAGTTCGCAAAGACCTGGTGGACCTCGAAACGCTCCGCATCCACTGCGCCGGATGGCTGCGCCCACGTTTTCATCCGCGCGCTCGGGACATGATAGTCCAATACTTCTGGTGGAACAGTGAACGACGTAAATCCAACGTAGATCTCGTCGGTATCGTGGTTGTCCGCGCTGACGCCCACAATCGCTCCTAGCTGCGGCAGGGGTACTTCATGACGAAACGCTCCGCTCACCTCATCGTAGATGCGCAGCCGGGACACCACGTGCTCGGACACGCTGGCAGCCACCACCCCCGTCGCAATCGCGAAGTCCTCGATGACGCCCTCACCTTCGGGAATGAGATCCCGCCACACCGCCGGCGCAGCTGGATTGGCCACCGCGATCTTGAAACGCGGCGCGTTGAGATTGGTCAGAATGTACATCCGGTCATGATGCATCCGGATGAACGTGCGGGCGTCGACGTCCTCGATCACCGGCCGCAGCACGCGATCGCCATGCAGATCGGCGAGGTAGACGTCGGTCGCTTCGTCCGTGCCGGTGCGTGAGTGCACGATCAACCAGCGTCCATCGAGCGAGATGGTCATGAAGTAGAAATCTCTCAGATCGCGGCCTGCGCCGAAGATCTCCTCATCCTGATCCGGATCCGAGCCCATCCCGTGCAGGTGGACGCGGCGGTGAAACTGCTCCTCGCCCTTCGGAACGCGTTCGGGGGGGAGGCGGCGCACGTAATAGAATGACTCCGCGTCAGGAAGCCAGGCGATACTGGAATAGCGGGTGCGGTCGATCCGCTCGCCCAGATCCTGTCCGCTGGCCACATCCATGACGTAGAGCGTCGCTTCCTCGCTTCCGCCTCTCGACAAGCCATATGCGAGGCGCCGGCCATCGAGGGATGGGACGTAGTAATCGAGCGTGGTCGTCATGTCAGGATCCAGCGCCGCAGGATCGATCAGGGTACGCTCGGATCCATCCGGCTCGCTCACGACCAGGACGGCGTGCTCCTGGTCACCTTCCCTGCGCAGGAAGAATTTCCGACCCTTGCGGACATCGGGCGCGTAGACCGCGCCGATCAGGGCGAGCTCACGTAGGCGCTCTGTGATCCGCCCACGACCGGGCAGCCTGTCGAGGTGGGCCCGCGCCAACGCGTCCTGCGCCCTGGTCCACTCACGCGTCGTATCACTCTCGGCATCTTCCAACCAGCGATACGGATCGCGGATTTCGATGCCGTGGAGCGTCTCGACCACGTCATCTGCCGGGGCATGAGGATACGGTCGCACTCGCATGGTGAGGCTTTCTTCTACGGGGAGGACCGTTTACCCAGGAGAAGGAACCACAGCGCTCGATAGGAGGCCGTCAGTACACCATCGTCGACTGGCTGCAATTCCTTTTCAGGTGGCTCCACATCGTCGCCGCTATCATGTGGATCGGCGATTCACTGTTGTTCATGTGGATCGACAGCCACCTGCGGCCCGATCCGGAGGGCCGTAAAGACGTCGCCGGCGTGACCTGGCTCATCCACGGCGGCGGCTACTATCATCTCGAGAAACGGCTGCTGGTTCCGGGACGGCTCCCTCCCTCGCTGCGCTGGTTCTGGCTCGAAGCGACCACTACGTGGCTCTCTGGCTTCTTGCTGCTGGTCCTCATCTATTACATGAGCGCGGACGCGTTCATGGTGGATCGCAGTGTTTCGAGTCTTTCTGCCGGCCAGGCGATTGCGGTTGGATTGGCGATGCTGGCCGGCGGATGGTTCCTGTACGATTTCTTGTGGCGCAGCTCCGTACGGCACCGCCCGGCCCTCGCGATCCCGATCTCGCTTGGGCTATTTGTAGGGATCAGTTATGCAGCAACGCACCTGTTGAGCGCGCGGGCCGCGTTTATCCACACCGGCGCAATGCTGGGAACGATCATGGCCGCCAACGTATGGGTGCACATCATCCCACCACAGTGGAAGATGGTGCAGGCTGCGCGGGCGGGCAAGGAGATCGACTACACGCTCGGGGCGCACGCCAAGACGCGCTCGACGCACAACAGCTACCTGACCTTTCCCGTGATTTTCCTGATGATCAGCATCCACTTCCCCGCGCTGTTCACAGCCCCGCATAACTGGCTGATCCTCACGCTCTTTGTCGCATTTGGGGTAGGCGTCAGGCACCTGATGCTCGTGGGACCGACGCGTTCGACGTGGACGGCGATCGCCACGGCTGCATCCGCGGTCGCGCTCGTCTACCTCACGACCCAACCGTTCGGCTCTCAACCGCCGCCGGTCTCCGGACCCGCGGCCCCGGCCGCGCCGGCGTTTGTCGAGGTCCGGACGGTGATCGTCCGGCGATGCGCGGTCTGCCATTCGGCCAATCCGACGGTGCCGGGAGTCAGCGCGATGCCTGGCGGAATCGCGATGGATACACCGGCGCAGATCCGGGCCGCCGCTCCTCGGATGAAAGTCCGCGCCGTGGAGCAAAAGACGATGCCACCCGCGAACACGACCCACATCACTGAAAGTGAACGCGATCTCCTTGCCCGCTGGATCGACGCCGGCGCCCCGCTGAGATAGGTTGCAACCACGTTAGAGCCCCGGGCCGGATATTACCTTCGTCGCTGAATAGTTTTGGGGGAACTGCCTCAGTCGCCTAGCACGGGTTCTTCAATCCCGGAGGACGCTAACTCGTATTTCCCTTGGATCCCGGCGCGCCGGTGAGCGCGGCGGCGGTAGAGGCGCCCAAACCGACCTGCCAACTGCTTCGCCTCCTCAGGTTGCTCGTGAATCAAGTTCCGCTTTTCCTTAGGATCGTTGCTCAGATCGTACAGCTCGTCATTCTCCCCAGCCGGTCGCTCGACGTAGCTCCACGTATGGGTCCTGATGCAACGGTCCACTCCTTCATGGTACCCAGTGATGATGGCGTCTCGGTGCTCGTTGCTCCTGCCTTGCAGAACGTTAGCAAAGCTGCGGCCGTGCATCGCGTCGGCGTGCGCGCCTAATCCGATGAGGTCGAGAACAGTCGGCAGAACATCTTGGAACTGGACGAGCACATCCGTACGTGTCCCGCCTTGGCGCCCACCTGGTAGCCGGACCATAAAGGGGATACGCAACAACTCATTGTAGAGACGGTCCGCCCCCTTGAGGAACTTTCCGTGGTCATTTAGCGGGTGCCCATGGTCAGCGAGGACCACGATCAACGTGTCGTCCAGGTATCCAAGGTCTGAGAGACCCCCGAAGAGTGGTCCCAAACAGTCGTCCACAAACGCCACCTCACCCGCATACAGCCCGCGAATCTGGCGGACTTCGTTCGCGGACGCCCACCGATCACTCGCTCCTCCCATCGGCAAGATCAATCGTGGCCCACGATAGCCTCGATCCGAGTAGGTATCGAATCTCGAAGGCGGATCCCAGGGCTCGTGAGGATCAAAGCAATCGATCCAGAGGAAGATCTGCTTGTGGATTCGATTTTTCTTTAGCCAGTCGATGGCGTCATCCACGACCCGCGCCGGGAACCAATCTCTCTCGGATGCGAATCCGTCGGTATTCGAAAGGAATTGCGCGACCCGCTGGCGCCACTCGGGTGGGTAGCTCTTGTTCACGTAACCATCGATGTCGCGCCGCGTCGGTGCCGACTCCCACGGATCGTATTCTTGGCCCCGGATCCAGCGGTAGGCGTGGAAACCAGCATGGTAGTTCATCCCCGGCGCCCGCAAATGGTAGCAGTCGGAGACGAGCCCGCACACAAACCCCTCACCACGAAGCATCTGCGCGATCGTTAACTCTCCCGCCTGCAGAGGCGCCCATGGGCGGAACGGCAAAGCACGCTGACCGGTCATCAGCACATAGCGCGCCGGAATCGTTGGCAGCGCCTCTGGATAGGCATTGTTGAACACCATAGATTGGGCTGCGAACGCATCAAGATTCGGCGTCTGGCAGGCGGGCACGTCGGGAAACGGGCTGCGACCTTGATGGTAGAACCTCACGTGATCCTGCCGCAGGCTGTCCAGCACAAGCACGATGATGTTCATGAGCTCCTCCTACTATGCGATTGAACCGCTGTCAGCAACGGATGATCGTTCGTGCGAACGCACAGGAAGTTTACGACCAGCAATGAGTGGAGACCCAAGTAGACATAAAATGACCAGAGCGAAGATCGTCGGGTCGTGATCGGGAACAGCCGTCGAGGACCCTCGTCGATGACGTAGACTCGAAACCCCAACCGTTCGAGGCGCTGCACGAGTGCATGCACCCCGGCACCGGCGGTGCGAAGGGCTTTGGGAAAACACTCGATGAACATCGCCAGATCCGGCTTTGCCCCCCTGATCGTCTCGGCCATGCCATCCAGCGCACTCACTTCTCCACCTTCGATGTCGAGTTTGATGACATCGGGGGAGATGGAGTGGCCGAGAGCGTCGTCTAACCTCACGGTCGGGACCGTCTCTGTCGCCACCGCGCGGCGCCTTCTGAAGACCATGGAGCTGCCGCTACCCACCTCAGGATCGAGGTAGAGGGTAGTCTCTCCGGTGCGGTCGGTCACCGCCTGGGGAACAGTTTTGACCCGATCCGATAATCCGTTCCGTTCCACGTTCTTGACAAGGTAGGCGAAATTTCGAGGATCGGGTTCAAACGCGACCACTTTTCCAGCAGGGCCAACCGCCCGGGCAGCGAGGAGACTGTACTGACCGAGAAACGCGCCAACATCCACGACGACCATGCCTGGCTGGACAGCGCGCCGGAACAATAAGGTCGTCGTGGGTTCGACGGATCCTTTCGCGAGGGCCTCCAGGTAGCTTCGAGAAGCCTCCCCGCCTTCGATCGTCAGTCCGTCGACAGTCACGAGCATGTTGTAAGGGGTCGAAGGAAGACCCGTGGGAGTTTCGGGAAGAGCTGAACATGGTCCTACCTGGTTCCTTGGTTCCGAAATTCGCGATCTGTCTTGACTCTGGACACGGCGGCCGCGATCGAGGCGCTCGGAGCGGCGGCCTAGACGAGGCGGACTTGACACTCGACATGGCTCGTCGAGTACGCAGGATCCTCGCTCCCAAATATCAGGTTGTACTCACTCGGGATGGCGATGCGCAAATCAGCTTGAGTGAACGCGTTGCGATCTCGGAACGTGCCAAGGCGGACCTGTTCGTCTCAATTCACATCAACGCCGCTGACAACCCCAAGGCCGGTGGATACGAAGTCTTTGTGCGGCGCGACCCCTCCGCCGGCAGTCTGTTGCTCGCAGCCGGCATCCTGGTGCAATTTGCCAAGCGCTGGCCGACCAAACGGAACCGTGGGCTGAAGTACGCGAATTTTGTGGTCCTGAGACAGGCTCGCCCGGCCTGTTTGGTCGAATCCTTCTTCCTTACCAACTCTGCGGAACGAGCGTTGCTGGCGAGCGCCTCCGGTCGTGAGCAATTGGGCGAGGCGATTGCCTGGGGTTGCGGGAACTTCATTACTACGGTCATCGGGAGAGAGGAGCTGTAAAAGGATGAGATTGCTTCGCTCCGCTCGCAATGACCAGAGGAATCGCTCCGCTCGCAATGACTAGTAAGATAGGTCTATAGATGCTTCTTCGACGCTTCCTTTTTCTGGTGATCGTCACCATCCCGCTGTCCGCATCAGCCGGAATCCCAGGCAGCGGCGAAACGCGCGTGCTGTTCGAGGCGGACAGTATTTATCATCACATCGTCGTCGCCGAAGACAGATTTGCCCGCTACTTGCGGTTTGACCGTTCCTTCCAGAGCGGGATGCTGCTGACCGCCCCATTTGAGAGTCCGTTTTTGTATGCCGCGTACGCACACATGGGGTTGATCTTCGCCCCGCAGGCGAAGCGTGTGCTCGTCATCGGGCTCGGCGGTGCCTCGGTTCCCAAGCGCTTCTGGCGGGACTACTCAGAGATGACGGTGGAAGTCGCGGAGATCGATCCGATGGTCGTGGACGTCGCGAAGCGATTCTTTGCCGTCCGGGAAGACCCGCGGCTGCGGATCTTCGTGCAGGACGGCAGGCTATTCTTACGCCGCACCGAGCGGCGGTATGACATGATCATCCTCGACGCATTCTTCGCGGAATCGATTCCCTTTCACCTCACCACGCATGAATTCTATGAGCTCGCCCGATCTCGCCTCTCGCCAAACGGGGTGATTGTGGCCAACCTCATCGGCGCGCTCGAGGGTCCGCGCAGCAGTCTGTTCCGCGCCATGTACAAGACCTATGCGGAAGTGTTTCCGGGGCTGTACCTCTTCCCCGTGGCGTTGAGGCCTTATGACGACGTGAATGACATCCGCAACATCATGCTCGTTGCATCCGCAGAGCGGAAGCTGACGCGGAGCGAGATCATGGAGAGAGCGCGGCGAGTCGCGCCGCGGATCAAGTTCCGAGAATTCCTCAAGTACGCGGGGGACTACTACGACGAATCCATCTCCGTGGATGATGTCCCGGTCCTGACTGATGACTACGCGCCCGTCGACACGTTGATCCCTCTCTACCACTGGACACCAGTCAAGCGCCCCTGAGGACCGCGG
>JAHZOA010000143.1 GCA_020028455.1 Armatimonadota bacterium
CCAAGCCGCCGCGCGCGCGCATACTCAGAGCCGTTGGATCCGTGAGATAGGTTGCGAAGCTGCCCTCAGGGGCTTCCCCGAGCAGAATCTTCTGCACGAAATTCATGTTGGTGCGTACCGTAGACAGATCACTTCTACCCCATTGTGCGAGTTGCGGTTCCCAGATCGGAGCCTCCCCTACCGTGATTTCGACCGCGTTTCCGATGAGGATGCCCGCATTCGAACTCTCCACCGTTTCGCGGACAGGTAGGTTAGCAAATCGGAAGTCCGTGTCTGACTCCACAACCAGATTCAAGGGGCCATCGAGGAGGTCGGGAAGAACCAGCGCGACAATGTGACCGCTGAGGTCCAGATAGCAACTCCGCGCAAAGGTCGCCAGGAGCGTTCCATTGCGGGGAGCTTGAAGCAGTTCGTGAACGTATCTGCTCACAGAAACCGCGTGTAGACGAGTGGAAACGACGCGCGTGGACATAGGTAGTTATCGCGTTCCCGTCTTCAGCCGTGTCGCTGCATCCTCCACTGCATCCACGATACCCTGGTATCCGGTGCACCTGCAGAGGTTTCCGGCCAGCACCTCCCGGATCTGGTCTTTACTCGGATCGGGAGTTTCACTGAGAAACGCGAGCGCGGTCATCAAAAATCCCGGTGTGCAGAAGCCGCACTGGAGCCCGTGATGATCGCGGAACGCTTCTTGAATCGGATGCAGGTGCTCGGGCGTCCCCAGTCCCTCGACGGTCTTGATCTCCAAACCGTCGGCCTGGACGGCGAACATCAGGCAGCTGCGCACGGCGCGTCCATTCAGGATAATCGTACAGGCGCCGCAGACGCCATGCTCGCATCCGACATGCGTGCCGGTCAGCGCCAGGTCTTCGCGGATGAAGTCGACGAGCGTCTTCCGAACGTCGACGTTCCCCGTGTACTCACGGTCGTTGACTTGGACGCGGATCGCTTTCTTTTCGACGAGCTGAGGAGGCTTCGGCTTTCGTGAGTTCATCGCGTTCCTGCGGCTCGCTCGCCGGCAAGTCGTAACGCTCGGGCAGCCAGGACCCCGCCAACCTGTTTCCTATACTCCACCGAAGCGTGCACGTCACTGTCCGGATCCAGGCGGTCGGTGACAATCTTTCGGACTTCATCCAGGACCTGAGGGGTCAGACGGTTGCCGATGACCGCTGCTTCGGCCTCCGCAATCCGAACCGGCCCAGGCCCAACACCGGTAAAGGCCAGCCGGCAATCCTTGATTGCATCGCCATCCCTGGACAAGGTGGCGGCAACGCCAGCCAGCGCGTAATCACCGTGCCGGCGCGCAACCTCGAGAAACGCCGTTCCCATCTTCTGATGTGCGGGGAACCGGACTTCAACAAGTAACTCATCCGGCCCGAGGGCTGTCGTGAGCAGGGCAAGGAAGAATTTCTCGGGCTCGAACACTCGCCGTCCCTTTGGTCCGCGGACAACCATCTTGGCCCCGAGCGCCGCCGCGACGGCGGGCAACTCAGCAGACGGATCGGCGTGGGCGATACTGCCGCCGATCGTTCCGCGGTTGCGGATCTGGGGGTGGCCCACGTACCCCAGCGCTTCGGCCAGCAGTGGGAGTTTGCGCCGGATGACCGGAGACAGTTCCGCGTCCCGCTGCCGGGTCATCGCCCCGATTATTACCTCACCATTGTCTTCCTTTATATAGGAGAGTTCCCGGACGGCGTTGAGATCAACGATGACAGAAGGCCGGGCCAGCCGCATGTTGAGCAAGGGCACCAGACTCTGACCGCCGGCCAGGAGTTTGCCGTCCTGTCCGTACTCGCGCAGCAGCGCGAGGGTTTCTGATACTGACTCCGGCGCGCTGTATTTGAAAGGGGCAGGCTTCATCGAGAGCCGTAGTCAGGTGGCGCCCACCAGTGTCCTCGCATAGCGGCCGGCGGCGCTGTTGAGGAGGCCGAGCCAGTGGCGAGGCCGGTGAATTTTGCACGTTGATTGAGTCTGGAGCCGAGCTGCAGCGAGGCCGGGGGAATTTTGCTTGGTGCCGGGTTCAGTGCAGGCTGCTTGACGGACCCCGGACCCCGGACCCCGGACCCCGCTCGTATGATCTCCAGGAGACGGTTCGGGCTGAGGGGCATTTCGGTGATGCGCACGTTCCAATCTGACAGAGCATCGTCGATCGCCTGCGCGAAGAGCGCGGGCACCGGGATGACTCCTGCCTCGCCGGCACCTTTGACGCCCAGCGGATTCAGCGGCGACGGAGTCTCAATGTGACCCACTTCGATCTCAGGAACGTCCGTGGCCGTCGGCAGGAGGTAATCCATGAGCGTCTGGGTCAAGAGCTGGCCGGATTCATCGTAGACGAGCTTCTCATAGAAGGCGCCGCCGATCCCCTGCGCCACTCCGCCGCGGACCTGTCCCTCCAAAATGAGTGGGTTGATCACCTTTCCGCAGTCGTGCACGACGATGTATTTGAGGATCTTGATCATGCCGGTTTCGGGATCCACCTCAAGGATCGCAGCATGCACGCCCGCTGCAAAGGTTCCGCGGGGCGGTGCAAAGTAGCGGCTGGCTTCCAGTCCGGGCTGTTCCCATTCTTCAGGGATCGTCCCGCGTAGGGGATTGGCCACGACCGCCACCTCCGCGAGCGTGAGCGATTTTCCAGGGACGCCGCGCACGAAGACCCTGCCGTCGGCCAACTCGAGATCGTCGACGCTCGCTTCGAGCCTGGTTGCCGCCACTTGAAGGGTTTTCTCGCGGACCGCCTGCGCCGCGAGCGCAACCGCGTTGCCGGCGACTACGGCGGCCCGGCTGGCGAATGTGCCGGTGCCCCAGCCGAACGCGCCACTGTCGCCGGTGGTAATGATGACATCGTCAATGGGAACGGTGAGCGCGTCGGCGATGATCTGTGCGAAGGACGTGAAGTGCCCCTGGCCCTGAGTCCCCACGCTGGTCGCCGCGTAGACCTTTCCAGAGGGCTCCACGGTGACTCGGCAGCCCTCGTACGGACCGATGCCTGATCCTTCCACATAGCACGCCACCCCTAGTCCCACATGGCGGCCTTCGCGCCGGTGTTGTTCGCGCGCCTCGGGCCAGCGGTCATATCCGATCATCTCCAGGGCGCGAGCCAGAAGCAGCGGGTAGTTTCCGCTGTCGTAGATGAGCGGCGCGTTGTCCTGGTAGATGAGGCCGACATCATAAGGAAACTCGTGCGGCTGAATCAGGTTGCGCCTGCGCACGTCCACCCGGTCGATGCCGAGCTCGCGCGCAACGCGGTCTAGCAGGCGCTCCATGACGAAGACACCGTGCGGCCTGCCGGCGCCGCGGTAAGGACTGACGATGGTCTTGTTGGTGAACACGGCTTTGAACTCACAGTGGTAGTTGGGAATCCTGTACGGTCCAGGCAGCGTCGTGCCGGCGACGATCGGGACGATGATCCCGTACGGGATGTACGCTCCAGAGTCGTAGAGGAATACGGTTTTTACACCGAGGATGCGGCCTTGCTCGTCGACCGCGATCGCGGCATCGTGAATCTGCACGCGTTCATGGTTCATCGCGACGAAGTTCTCGCGGCGGTCCTCGATCCACTTGACGGGCCGATCCAGCTGCATGGCCGCGTATGGCACCAGCACTTCTTCCGGATAGAACATCATGATCTTGGGGCCGAAGCCTCCGCCGACGTCCGGCGCAATGACCCGCACGTTTCCCTGCGGGAGTCCGAGCAGTCGCGCGAGACCGTTTCGGATCGGGATTGGCGCCTGCGTTGAATCCCAGACCGTCAGCTGACGCATCTTCCCTTCCCACTGCGCGACCACTGCGCGGCACTCCATCGGGGCTGCCGTGCCACGGTCGACCACGAACCGTTCCGTAAATACGCGCGGCCCGCGTGCGAAAGCGGCGTCCGTGTCACCCACGCGCTGCGTGTAGTGCGCGCAGACGTTGGTGCCAATGTCCTCGTGCACGAGCGGTGCGCCGTCCCGGGCAGCCTGTTCCAAATCGACAACGGGGGTGAGCGGTTCGTAGTCCACATCGATCAGGTCGAGCGCATCTTCGGCGAGATAGCGGCTTTCCGCAACCACAAACGCCACTGCCTCACCGACGTGACGCACCGTGTCCGGAGCCAGCGCATACTGAGTTTTGTGATGAATCAGTGCAGGGTGCGGGATGAGTTTGGGGAGCGGTCCGCTGATCGCCTGAGGGAGGTCCGCGTTGGTGTAGACGGCAATGACGCCCGGAAGCGCCTTCGCTCTGGAAGTATCGATTCTGCGAATCCGGGCGTGCGCATACAGGCTCCGGAGGACCGCCGCGTGGAGGCACCCGCGGGGCTGCACATCATCAACGTAGGTCCCCCTGCCTGTGAGGAGGCGCGGATCCTCGCTGCGCTTAATCCGTTGGCCGAAGTAACGGGTCGTCATGGGAGACTATGGGGATTAGGGACGCCCAGCAGTGAGTCCTTCACTGCGCGTGACGCGTGACTCGTGACTCGGAGAACGGAACGCCCAGCAGTTGCGAATCACGAGTCACGAATCACGAGTCACGTGTCT
>JAHZOA010000144.1 GCA_020028455.1 Armatimonadota bacterium
CGGGCTGATGTGATGGCGTGCGGGACCAGCTTCCGATGCGCGCAGCTGGCCCGTGTGGCGACGGACGATTTTGTACATGCCGAACCGTGTGAGGGCCCGACCGCTCTGTGAGGTAAAGACGGGCCGCGCTGGTAAGGCGCCCGGTGACGCGCCGTTGACCAGTTCCGCCAGGAGCTGGGCTGTCTGAGCCCACACTGGACAGACGCGCCACTTATCGCCTTTGCCATGCACGCGCACCTTGGGCTGCGCTCCAAACTCCAGGTGTTCGACGCGAAGATCCGCCAGTTCCTGTACGCGAGCGCCCGTGTTGTACAACGTCAGCAAGAGGGTGCGATCACGGAGCGCCAAGCGGCCGGCCGCTGGCAGCTGATCGAAGAGTGTCGCGATCTGGTCTCGGTCGAGGAAGCGGGTTTCGGGTGGAGGCACCCGTTTGCTCGGAATGGCTGCGACCTGCTGTGCGACGGCGAGACACTCGGGCACGCGCCGCCCGAGAAACTCGAAGAACGTGTGGAGGATCATCAGCCGGTGGTTGCGTGTCCGCCGGTGATTGTGGCGAATGTCTTCCAGATGCTGGAGAAACCGGAGGACGCGATCGAGCGTCAGTGTGTCCAGTGTGATCTGCGTGAGCCGACACGGCACATCGGTGGCGATGAAGGTGAGAAACAGCCGCAACGCATCTCGATGGGCTTTGATGGAGGTCGGCCGGAGGCCCTTCTGCAGGGGGAGCTCGTCGACGAGGAAGGCGTGGAGCAATGCGCCAAGCGAGGGCGAGAGGGGCGTCATGGCGTCACCTCCTGGATGAGCGGGGTCGCCCAGCGCTCGAACCGGCGACTGGCCTCCGTCAGGAGGTCCGTCGTGATGGTCAGATAGACCGCGGTCGACTCGGGATTGACGTGACCCAGAAACGTTGAGAGCTGGAGCAACCGAGATCCCGGATCGACGCCGCTGCGATACCATCGCAACAGAGTGCCCACTGCAAACGAGTGACGCAGGCAGTGGACGGAGGGCGGTCTGGTGCCATCGGGGATGGACAACGCGAGGTGAGGCACGAGCTCGTGAAAGATCGTGCTGATGGTACACGGCGACACCGGCTGGCCTGTGCGGAACGAGAAGACCGGGACACTCGCGATGTCCGCATGTGTCCGTGGCTCCAGCGTTCGGCGGTCCAGATAATCGGCGACGAGCTGGCCCACGCGCGGCCCAAACGGCACCAAGCGACTCTTCGCGAATTTCGTCTCGCGCACGATGAGCAGCTGCCGCGCGAGATCGACGTCCGCGATGCGGAGCCGCGTGGCTTCGCCGACGCGGAGTCCCAACCCGTACAGGAGCGCGAAGATCGTCCGGTAGGTCGGCCCCCGATACGGCGTGTTGTGCGTGTCAGGCAGGCCCCCGGCGACCTCGAGCAATCGCCGCGCGGTCGGCGGATCAAAGAGAAATGGCACGCGCGACGCCGGAGTCCGCCGGGGCTTGGCCTGCACGGGTGATTGGGGCACGAGGTCTTGTGCGCACAGCCAGTCAAACAGGCGGGTCACGGTTCCCAGCAGGTGGTTATAGCTGCGGGGCGCGGGCCGGGGACGAGACGCCAGAAACGCGTGGATCACGTCAGGCGTAATCGTCTCGGTCGTGGGCACGTGCTGCTCGACGAGAAATCGATCGAGAAGACGGAGGGTCGCCTCTGTCGTCCGCACATGACATCCGAGCGCCCGTTTGTGGGCGAGCCACATCTCGATGCCGGCCGCAAGCGGGCTGCGAAAGCCAGTCCATCGCGATCTCATAGGACCTCCTCCCCCGGACCAAAGGCGACCTCGCGCAAGGTCTCGACCGCCACCTTGGTGTAGATCTCGGTGGAGGCAGGGCTTGCGTGGCCGACGTAATCGCCAATGGCTTTCAAGGACCATCCGGCCTCGACGAGGCGCTGGACGCACGAGTGGCGGAGCGTGTGCGACCCTGCTCGTGGCACGGCAATGCTCGCCTTGCGGAGATAGTGTGCCGCTCGGTGCGAGACGGCCTCTTGTGTCATGGGCGCGCAGGGCGCCGTGATATGAAAAAACACCCGGCGCAGCGGGGTCGTCGGTCGGCCAGCCTGGAGGTACTCGAGAATCGCCGCCCCGACGCGAGGGGAGAGTGGGTAGCGCGTCGAATGCCCCGCCTTGCGCGCCGGGATCCGCAGACGATCATGGCGCCAATCCAAGTCATCGAGGGTGAGCGCGGCCACCTCTCGAGCTCGGAGCCCGTAGGTGATGAGCAAGAGCAGCATCGCATAATCCCGTCGACCCAAAACGGTGCGACGATCAATGCGGTCCAACATCAGCTGCACCTCATCCGCGGTGATCGATCGGGGCAGATGGGCAAGCCGATAGGCGGGAGCGGCTTCCACCAACGCGCTGAGGTCGCGAGCCACCAGCCGCTCGCGGTGCAGATACCGCAGAAACACGCGGAGCACCGCACACCGAGCGTGCAACGTCGAGCGCTTCAGGCCGTCACTCCGCTCGGTAAGAAAGCCGGTCACCGCGGCCGGCGACAGCGTCTGCAGCTGCTCCAGTCCACGGTCGGTCAGGTACGCGGCGAACGCGCGGAGATGCTCGTCATACAACCCGAGCGTTGCATCCCGCAATCCGCGTTCGTGGCGCAGGTAGATCGAAAACCCCGGCGCCCGATCGGCGAACGGCTCGCGAATAGCGTGGCGACGTGGCCGACCGACGAACCCGGGGACTACGACGCGCAGCATTTGCTCAATCGCGACGCGGGCATGACGAGTCACGGGTGGCCGCAGCGGGGCGGAGGTCCGACGCGGGTGACGGCACTGGAACCAGAACGCCAGGAAGGGCTCGACATGGGCGGGGAGATCCTCATACCGCCGCGCCCCGTGTGTCTGGGCAAACGTCCCGAACCGCATCAAGAGCGACACCCGCGTCGCCAGCGTCCCCTCGCGGTATTCGCGGTCGCACAGCCACGCGGCGTATTGCTCGATGGACTGGCCCATCCACGACGAATGAATCTGACTTAGGGTTTCCGGACGGACGAAGCAGCGCTCCAGCATGGACAACCTCCTTTTGCGCCTACGGCGCACAGAAATCGTCCTACGAAGCCGGGTGCTCGTTATGTGGCCGCGATTAGCCGCGATGTATGCAGGATTTCCTCAGAAAACCGTCACCGCCTCCCCGGCGGGCACATATTCGGGGCGGGCACATAACTGTAACAACGCGATCTTCCATCGCCGCGCCGCCCTGGAGGCGCTCGGCGAGCGCCTGTTCGACGTGAACCGGACGATCGGCCAACCAACGAAACTGGCGATGATCTTTGGCCGGAAGATCACCAGGCGCCATCACGGGAAGCTCGAAACGGTCATCGAGGACCTGGACCTGCCGAATCCCGTCATCCGCAGCTACTGTCGCAACGGATCGATCAAGCAATACGTCCGCGATCACCTCGGACTGCGGACTGAAGCGACCTCCAATAACGTGACCGACTTCGGTGTCCCCAAAGCCACTGCGTCCCTTCCTCAGCTGCGTGAGGCGATGGCCGCGGTCACCGACCGCTATCTCACCGTTCAACAAGACATCCTCGAAACCTTCATCGATCGCGGACAGCTGCGGCAGCTCGCCGCCCCGACGCGTTTACCGAACGGGAAACGCATCCCCGGGCTCAAGCTCGATCACCCGCGCCAGCTCGCCGTCATGCATGCCCTCGTGCGCTTCGCCCACATTGCGGGCGGTGATACCTTCACCACCAAAGACCTACATCCAGCTGCCGCTGCCGCACTCGACCTCACGACCGACCAGTACCGACTGGCCTCGCTCCGCTACGACTTGTCGAAGCTGCGCGCCAAACGACTCGTCGAGAAGGTCGACCACTCGCGTCGCTACCGCTTGCGCCCCGAGGGCTACCGCCTGTGCGTGCTGTTTCTGAAACTCTTCGAGCGCATCTACGCGCCACTCACTGCCGGTCTGCTCCGCCCGGTCACCGCCGACACGGCGCTCGCCGACGAGAAACGTCACCGACTCGACCGCCTCTATCAACGCATCGTCACCGATCTCGACGCGCTCTGGCGCGCGGTCGGTTTGAAAGCTGTCGCATGACATACAACGGGTACACAATTCACGTTACTGACCGGATAACGGTCTACGCTTTGTCGCAGACTGCGCTGCGAAAAAGTGGCCCTTCGGGCAGCCGGTTGTGAGCGCAGTCTGCGACAAAGCAAGTTGTTGCCACGTCGCGTGCACCGTGTGTAACCTCCGGCGATGGCGGATCGGCTCAGCGAGCTCTATCAGGACCTTCTCGATGGGACGTACGACTGCGTGGACCGGATCGTGTTGAACGCGTATTTCCGGCCGGGCCACAATGCGGGTGGTTTCCGCGTCTGGTGGCGCCGCTTGACGGGATCCGATGACGGTCTCGACAACGCCCATCTGATGCGGTTGGCGGGGCGCTTCAGTCGTCGCGTCCGCGCCTAGGCGAAGGCACACGGCATTCCGGTCATCGATTGCCGCGTGGACGAGCGGAAGCA
>JAHZOA010000145.1 GCA_020028455.1 Armatimonadota bacterium
AACTCAGCCCGTCCCTCAGAAAAAATTACTTCGTAATTCTTCGATTGCTTCAGCGTTGGCTGATAGGCGGTTGACCAGAACTCCCCGCTCGTCACGTCGTGGATGTAACAGAACGTGCCCCAGTTGTCGCAGGTACTGTCTTCGCGCCAGCGTGTGACTGCTATGTCCTTCCAACGACTGTAACCGCCTCCCGCGTTCGTGATCATCACGTGGTATCTGCCGTTCGACAACAACTGCACTTCCGGAATCGGAGTGTTCGGGCTGCTGAACACGCGCACCGGCGTCTCCCATCCACTGGAAGTCGTCCGTACGTCGGAAAGCTCGGCGGTGTGCGAATAGAACGCCGTGGCCTTTGGAATCCGCTCCTGGAGCAACAGCGTGGTCGCCTGGAACAACGGATCCGACTCGAATCGCTTCTGCATCGGACGGTCCAGGATCAGATAGGCCAGAGAGAGGAGGCTCATGCCTTCGTGATGGGCCATGTAGGACCGAACCACCACGCTCGATTGTCCGCGTGGTAGACGGGAAGGAGTATAGTCGATGGCTTCATAGAAGCCGAATTGTCCTTCAACCCCTTCAGCAGCGAGTCGCTGCAGATTCGCGCACGCCTCCTCGGGCGCCACCATCAGCGCGAGCGCCGAGGCATACGGCGCAATGACCAAATCATCGGCAAGCCCGCGTTTGAGTCCCAGGCCGGGCACGCCAAATGCGCGGTACTGGTAGTTGAGACGAACGTCGATCATGTTGTAGCCGGATTCCGACATGCCCCACGGGACGCCTCGCTTCCTCCCATACTCGATCTGTCTCTCCACCGCCGCCTTATAGGTCTGGTCGAGCAGCGTGTTGTCGTATGTCGGCATCACCAGCAGCGGCATGAGGTACTCGAACATCGAACCGCTCCACGAGATGAGAACCGGCCCTCCACCGGCGGTCGTGAGCAGGCGCCCCAGGGCAAACCAGTGCTCCTGCTGCAGCTGTCCCTGCGCAATCGCCACGAAACTGCACAATCTCGCTTCCGAAGCCAACAGATCGTAGTAACTCGAATCCCGCCGGCGCTCGCCGACGTTGTACCCGATGGCCAGCAGATGACATCGCTTGTCGAACAGGAAATCATACTCCATGCTGGCGAAGTGACTTGATTGAAGGGCAAGCCCTTCGACGGTCGCGATCCTTTCTCTGGCGCGGTGGCTTGCCTTCGCAATGAGTGGTTGAAGGCCACCAACCCACATGCTCTCCTCGTGCGTCGCCTCCGAGCGCGACCGATTGTCGATTGCCAGCAGACACTCCACGTCAAGTCTTGCCAATTCGCGCAGCGTTGGGATCTCGTCGATGTTGCTAAATTCGCTGAGCTTATTCTGTGAGGCCGACAGCAACGCCCACGGAGCGAGAAACATCAGGTCATCGAGGGCGTCCCGGCATTGCCTGGCGAGCGCGCGCGCCCACCAGGTCGCTTGGCTCTCGGGGGCGGCCTTGAGGTCGGCGAGCATTTCCTCGGCGATCGTCGTCAGCCGGTCAAGGCAGAGCCGCGCCGTCGCGAGCGTGGTTGGCCGGGAAACGCATGCAGACTTCAGATGCTCTTCAAATTGAGCGAGCTGGGCCGGAGCGGCTTCTCCCGCAGCGTCTCCGAGGACCCTGAGTGTGACGCTGAGCCCGTCAAAGAATCGCGACCCGAGGATCTTCTGATCGGGGAGTGCGAGCAGACCCGGCCGCAATGTCAGCAGATGGCCCGCGAGGTTCCCGCTGTCCACCGTCGAAACGTAGGTAGGCAGCAGCGGTTTCAGAGACTGCGTGTCGTACCAGTTGTAGAAGTGGCCTCGGTGCCGTTCCAACTTTTCCATCGTGTGGAGCGCATTCGCCGTGCGTTCGATGAGTTGTCCGGCCGAAATGTAGCCGAAGTCGTAGGCGGACAAATTCGCGAGCAGCGCCACTCCCATATTGGTCGGCGACGTGCGATGCCCGACCACGACAACGGGATGCTCCTGATAGTTATCAGGCGGCAGCCAATGATCTTCCGGACCGACGAATTGCTCGAAGAATGCCCATGTCTTTCGGGAAAGATTCTGGAGGAAGATGGTTTGGTCGGCCGTCAGACTTGCTGCGCGCCGAGTGAGCGGCCGGCTGATCCACCACGCGATAGCGGGGGAGGCAAACCAGAGGCCGAGGATGGGCCCAGCCACTACGAACGCGCCCGGCTCCGACAGCGTCAGATAGACCACCACGGCAGTGGCAAGAACGGGGGCGATCCACATTGTCCGGTAGAAACCGACGAGGTCTGTGCGGCGATCGCGATCCGGGTCGTTTGAGGGACTCCATTCGAGAAGTCGTGTGTGCGTAACCAGCATCCGCCCGACCGTACGCACAATCGCATCCAGACTAAAGAACGCCTCGTAGGGAAGGCACACGAGCGTCAACACCGCCTGAGCGACGTGTCGGCCAGCCGGGCGTATTGCGGCGGCGAGATGCTGGCCCGGCAACACATCCTCCGGCTTCTGAAACAGATCCAGAATAGACGCAAGTACAGGAGGAACCAGGATGATGGCGACGACCGATAAGGTCCAAAACCAGAACGGTGACAAGACCGTCCAGCCCAGCAGCAACAGAAGCGTTAACGCCGAAGGCGCGAGACTACGCCGAAGGTTGTCGAAGAGCTTCCACCGGGACAGTCCAGAGAGTGGATTCTTCAAACGACGCACGCCAGGGCCGGGAACGCGAGGCAGCAGCCACCCCGCTAGCTGCCAATCCCCACGGATCCAGCGGTGCCGCCGGCTCACGTCCGCGCTGTAACGAGATGGATACTCTTCGTACAACTGCACATCGCTCAACAGCCCCGCCCGCGCGTAACACCCTTCCAGAAGATCGTGGCTGAGAATCCGGTTCTCGGGAAAGCGCCCGGTGAGTGCGCGCTCGAACGCATCAACCTCATAGATCCCCTTGCCAATGAACGAGCCTTCACCGAACAGGTCCTGGTACACATCGGAGACGGTGCGCGTATACGGGTCGATGCCCGGTTCACTCCCGTTGAGTCGCGCATACCGCGACCGGTTCGTGCCTGGTAGGCTCACGGCCACGCGTGGCTGAAGGATGCCGTATCCCTCACAGACACGCTGCTTGTCTTCGTCGTACCGCGCACGATTCAACGGGTGCGCCATCGCTCCCACAAACTGCCACGCCGAATCGCGCGGGAGTTGTGTATCCGTGTCAAGGGTGATCACGTACTTCATGTTCGACAACACGGCCGTCTCACCGACGACGAGTGAGAAGCGATCCCCTGAGCCACCGCGCAGAAGCAAATTCAATTCCGCCAGCTTCCCTCGTTTCCGCTCGTACCCCATCCACAGCCGCTCCCGAGAATTCCAGCGGCGCGGGCGATGGAAAAGGAAGAAGGTGTTGCTCGTTGCACTCCTGTACTTTTCATTCAGCTCTTCGATCCTCTTCTGGGCCAGCCGCAACAGCGGGTCATCTTCCGGAAGCGTTTCCTCGTGCGCGTCTCGAAAATCAGTCAACAGGCCGAAGTGCAGGTTCTCATCCCGATTTGCCAGAAACCGGACTTCGAGCGCCTCGATCAGATCCTCGACGTTCTGAGTGCTGACGAGCAGAGTCGGGACCACGACGAGCGTGCGCGATTCCGGGGGAATTCCTTTGGAGAAGTCCATTCGCGGCAGCGGATGCGGCGTCGCCAGCAACGTCGCCAGCCAATTCACCAGCGCCACTGCCAGTTGACTTGTACACAGCAGTGAAAGGATACCGATCAGCCCGAGTGTCCAATCCTGGAACCCGCCGGCATGGGCTGTTACCAGTAAGCTCCCGGTGAAGATCCCCGTCATCACCATGATCATGCCTACATAGAGGAACAGGGGGAATTGGCCGCTCATTCTCTGAAGGGCCTCACATGGGGAGAGGCGCACTTCCGCCGTTTGTTCGAGCTGTGGCAATCCTTTGTCGACCAGGTAGAAGCCGACATGTGACTCTCGATCGTCGCCACCGTTCCTAGCCTCGCCCTGGTGCGCCAGGTGAAGCGCGTTGCGCGCCACTTCACCCTCGGAGAGCCGGCTGTTCTTCGCCATCCTCTCCACGACGTGACGGTAGCGATCACGGGTGGCAAAATCCATCTTGCCGTAGACTCCACCGGGATCCTCACGCAGTGTCTGCTCGACCACACTCATCGTCTCCACGAACTCGCGCCAATCCATTGCGCCCAGAAATCGGAGACTGCCGATGCTGTTGCTGATGGAGACCTGGTCGACGGCCTGTTGTTGGTTTTCCGATTGCACCAACTGCTCAATCGTCAGGCCAGACTCGGAGAGCCGCTGCTCGATCCAGGTGAGCGGCAATGCCAATGCGGGGCTCTGTCCCTGCAACCGGCGCGCGAACTCCGCAACAAACGAACTCACCATTGGCGGGCTCGACCGCGCCATGTCCGCGATCACCAGAATCAGACTCTTCGGGTCCTTCTCGGCGATCTCCATCATCTGGTCCGCCCAGTAGTCGGCGCGA
>JAHZOA010000146.1 GCA_020028455.1 Armatimonadota bacterium
CACAAACGTGCCCGTGCTGGTCGGCAACTGTGTCGGTTCCGGCGCCGCACTGGCCCTCCTGGAGGCAGGAGCCGCAGGGCTGTTCGTGGGCGTAGGACCCGGGGCCGCGTGCACCAGCCGGCGGGTCCTCGGTGTCGGTGTCCCGCAGGCGACGGCTATCGCCGACGTTGCCGCGGCGCGCGACGAGTATCAAAGACGGACAGGACGGTATGTGCCCGTTGTCGCGGACGGGGGAATCGCGGTCGGTGGCGACGTGGCGAGGGCGATCGCATGTGGGGCCGACGCGGTGATGCTCGGTTCTGCACTCGCGCGCGCGGAAGAAGCCCCCGGACGCGGTACTCACTGGGGCATGGCAACGCCGCATGCAGCGCTCCCCCGCGGCACACGAATTAAGGTGCAGCAGAACGGGTCGCTTCGGGAGATCCTTACCGGACCGGCCACCTCAGATGACGGGTCTCAGAATCTAAGCGACGCCCTGCGGACGGCGATGGGTATGTGCGGCGCGCGGACGATCCGCGAGATGCATGACGTAGAGATCATCATCGCACCGACCGTGGCCAGCGAGGGCAAAGCGCTGCAGTTTTCGCAGAAGGTAGGGCAGGGACGATAAATGCGGGAACGCGGGAACGCGGGAGCGCGGGAACAAGTCACTGATAGTCTGGATCGCGTTCCCCCGTTCCCCCGTTCCCCCGTTCCCGATACGGTTGTTGTGCTCGACTTCGGTGCGCAGTACGCACAGCTGATCGCGCGCCGCGTTCGCGAGAGCCGCGTGCGGAGCCTCATCCTTCCGTACGACACGCCGTTCGACGAGATCCTCGGTCTTCAACCGAGGGGCCTCATCCTCTCCGGCGGCCCCGCGAGCGTCTACGAACAGGGGGCGCCACGGTGCGACCCGCGCGTATTCTCCGGCCGCGTGCCCGTGCTTGGGATCTGTTACGGGATGCAGCTGATGGCACACGGGCTGGGCGGGCGCACGGCGCCGGCGGGGCACCGCGAGTATGGGCGGACCCGGCTGTATGTCGATGATCGCGGCGATCTGTTTGCCGGTCTCGAGTCGAGGCTGTTGTGCTGGATGAGTCACGGCGATTCCGTCACCCAGTTGCCTGAGGGATTCAGTGCGATCGCCCGCACGGACGGCAACCCCGTTGCGGCGATGGCCGACCGCCGCCGAGGGCTCTTCGGGTTACAGTTCCATCCCGAGGTGACACACACGCCGTGGGGCATCCAGGTCCTCCAGAACTTCCTCTACGAAGTCTGCGGCGCGCGGGCGCAGTGGACGATGGCCTCCTTCATCGAAACGCAGACTGCGGCGATCCGCGAGCAGGTGGGCGACGGGCGGGCGATCTGCGCGCTGTCCGGCGGGGTCGATTCCGCCGCCGCCGCGGCCCTCGTGCACCGTGCGGTCGGCGATCAGCTGACCTGCATTTTCGTCGATCACGGCCTGTTGCGCCGCGGCGAATCTGAGCAGGTGATCCAGACTTTCCGCGATCACTTTCAAATACCGCTCGTTCATGTCGACGCGCGCCGGAGGTTCCTGGGGCGCCTCGCGGGGGTGGCCGAGCCTGAACAGAAGCGCCGCGCGATCGGTGAAGAATTCATTGCCGTGTTCGAGGAGGAAGCCAGGAACCTCGGAAAGGCGCAATTTCTCGCGCAAGGGACCCTCTACCCCGATGTGATTGAAAGCGGGACGCGCACCGCCGCCCGGATCAAGACGCACCACAACGTCGGGGGCCTGCCCGCGATGCTCCAGTTCACGCTCATCGAGCCATTCCGTGAGTTGTTCAAGGACGAAGTGCGGGAAGTCGGCCGGCAACTCGGCCTGCCCGACGAGATGGTGTTCCGTCACCCGTTTCCCGGCCCGGGACTGGCGATCCGCGTGCTCGGTGAGGTCACTGAAGAACGGCTGGATCTCGCGCGTGGTGCCGACGCGATCGTGCTGGAAGAGATTCGCTCCGCGGGATTGATGCGTGAGACCTGGCAGGCATTTGCGGTCCTGCTTCCGGTGCACAGTGTCGGTGTCAAAGGTGACGCGCGTACGTATGGGCACACCGTCGTCGTCCGCGCGGTCACGAGCGAGGACGGGATGACCGCCGACTGGGCCCGGCTGCCTGAAGATCTGCTCGAACGCGTCGCGAGCCGCATCACACGGGAACTCCCCGGCATTTCCCGCGTGGTCTACGACATCACCTCGAAGCCCCCCGCCACCATCGAGTGGGAGTAAAGCCAAGCCGCATCGTCTTCATCCTCATCGCGGTCAGTGTGCTTGCGCGCCTGGTGGTGGCGACGCGGGCGCCGCTCATCGATGATGAAGCCTACTACTGGCTGTGGTCTCGCCGTCTCGACTGGAGCTACCTCGACCATCCACCACTCATCGCCTATCTCATCGCCATCACGACAGTTTCTGCTGACGGGCCACTGTGGCTCAGGTTGGGCCCGATTCTGACAGGCGCTGCGACCACGTATGTGTTGTTTCTCCTCGGACGCGACTTGTTTGGCAGCCGCGCCGGGGTTCTGGCGGCCGCGCTGTTTCAAGTCATCCCGGTGTTGGCCGGCGGAGGTCTGCTCGCGACTCCGGACTCGCCGCTGTTCTTCGCCTGGACCCTCGCACTGCGGTCGGCATGGCATGCGATCCATGGACGGCCTCGTCTGTGGATGGGGACCGGAGTTGCGGTCGGGGTGGGTATGCTGAGCAAACTCTACATGGTGTTCTTGCCGGTAGGGTTGCTCCTGTTCCTGGCGGTGCGCGGCAGAGAGCTGTTGCGGCGGTGGGAGCTGTACGCCGCGGGCGTGATCGCGCTTGCAATCTTCACCCCCGTGATCTATTGGAACGCCGTGCACAACTGGGCCGGAGTACGATTCATCCTCTTCGAGCGTCCCGGTGGAACGCCCACAGGGATTCGGGGCATCATCGAGTTGCTGGTGCAGCAACTGGCGTTTGTCCTCGTGCTGTTCTTTGCGCTGGTCTGGGCCTTGGTCGTTGCCTGGAGGCGTCGTGCGGACGACGCGTACGCATTCGTGCTGTGGACATCGCTGCCCGCGCTGCTATTTCCGTTCCTGGCCGCGGCGGTGACCGGCGCGCCGCACGGGAACTGGGTCGGACCTGGTTACCTGGGGTTGATCATCGTTCTGGGCGCAGCATGGAATCGGGTCATCACCGGCCTGGCGGCTGCCAACACCGCGCTCATCGCATATGGCCTTCTCGTGTCGTTTCTGTCGTTTCTCCCGCTCCCACCCGGCTCCAGTGATGTCGTGGGATGGCCGGACGCCGCACGGCGCGTGCGTATGGAATTGTCCCGTGCCGGTCCCGGCGCCATCGTCGTCGCGGACCGTTATCAGATCGCATCGCAGCTTGGTTACTATCTGGGCGATGCGGTCCCGGTAACGCTGCTGCCGTGTCCCCACCCCGCATCCATCTGGCCTCCTCCCAGAGATTTTCGCGGCGCCACCGCAATCACGGCGATCGACGCACGCTGGTCCTTTGCGGTCGACTGGAAGCGGTTCTTTGCGACCGTAGAAGAAGCGTCGCCCGTCATCGTGCGCGATCGCGGCCAAGAAGTCCGGAGCTTTCGTATCTTCCGCCTCTCCGAGCTGCGGCCACCGACGTGTGCCTCTTGGTAGACTATCAGGGCATGCCTTCTGTATCGCAGGCCGAGCTTCTGAACGATCTCAACCCGCCCCAGCGGGAGGCGGTCACCCACGCTGGCGGCCCGCTGCTCATTCTGGCAGGCGCGGGCAGCGGCAAGACGCGCGTGCTGGCCTACCGCGTGGCGTATCTGCTGCGCGAGGGCGTTGCGCCCAGCGCCATCTTGGCGGTCACGTTCACCAACAAGGCCGCCAACGAGATGCGCGCGCGGGTGGATCGTCTTGTGGGTGCCGTGGCGCGGTCCGTGTGGATCGGCACATTTCATCATATCTGCGGCCGCATTCTCCGCCGGCACGGGGATCGCATCGGCATCGGGAAAAACTTCCTGATTTACGACGACGATGACCAGCGTTCGGTGATGCGCGAGGTGATCAAGACGCTCGGGCTGGACGAGCGGCGCTTTCCTCCGGCCGTTCTGCTCGGCATGATCGGGAAAGCGAAAAACGAGGCGGTGGATCATCTGACGTATGCGGAGCAAGCCTCCGGATACTACGAAGAGGTCGTCGCCCGCGCCTACCGTGCGTATCAGTCCGTGCTGCGCGAACGGAACGCCTTGGACTTCGACGACATGCTGCTCGAGGTGATGCGACTCTTCACCGATGCGCCGGACGTGAGGGAAGAGCATCAGGAGCGATTCCAGCACATCCTCGTCGACGAGTATCAGGACACGAACCGCGTCCAGTACTTGATTGTTCGCACGCTGGCCGAGCGCCACCGCAACCTTGTGTGCGTGGGCGACGATGACCAGTCGATCTACAAGTTCCGTGGCGCCGACGTGCGCAACATTCTCGAGTTCGAGCGTGATTATCCGGACGTCACGATCATCAA
>JAHZOA010000050.1 GCA_020028455.1 Armatimonadota bacterium
CCGGATTCGGGAAGCACCTGGTTCCTGCCGCGGCTCGTGGGATTGGGCAAGGCGCTCGAGCTCGCCTACCTGGCTGAGCCCGTCGACGCGCAGGAGGCGCTGCGGCTGGGGTTGGTCAACCGGGTGGTGCCGCACGAAGATCTCATGGCCAAGACGATGGACCTGGCGCAGCGGCTGGCGGCCGGGCCGACCCGGGCCTACGGGCTCACCAAGCGCGCCATGACCTACGCGCTGCGCTCGACGCTTGAGGATGCGCTGGACTACGAGGCGCACATGCAAGAGGTCGCAGGCCGGACCGCGGATCACCGGGAGGGTGTGACCGCGTTTCTCGAAAAGCGGCAAGCCAGGTACGAAGGGCGGTAACGATGCGGACGCCCGGAATGCGCGTGCCGGTCATCATCGATGGGGTCCGCACGCCCGTCGGGCGCTACAACGGCGTGTTGCGGGATGTCCGCCCCGACGACCTGGCCGCGCACGTCATCCGGCAACTGATCCGGCGCACCGGCATCGATCCCAACCTCGTCGAGGACGTGATCTTCGGTGCCGCAAATCAGGCCGGCGAAGACAATCGCAACGTCGCGCGAATGGCCTTGCTGCTGGCGGGGCTTCCCGTCGCGGTCGCCGGTCAAACCGTGAATCGCCTGTGCGGCTCGGGGATGCAGGCGGTGGCCTCAGCGGCCCAGGCCATCAAGGTCGGGGAAGGGGACGTCTTCATCGCGGGCGGCGTGGAGTCGATGACGCGCGCGCCCTTTGTGATGGCCAAACCTGAAGCGGCGTACCCGCGCGGGGAAGTCCGGATGCATGACACGACGCTGGGCTGGCGCTTCACCAACCCGCGTCTCGCCGAGATGCATCCACCCTACAGCATGGGCGAGACTGCGGAGAATGTGGCCGAGCGCTTCGGGATCAGCCGGAAAGAACAGGACGAGTTTGCGGTGCAGAGCCACCAGCGCGCTGCCCGCGCCATTGCAGAGGGACGGTTCAAGGACGAGATCGTACCGGTCGTGATCCCGCAGGCCAAGGGTGATCCCATTGTCGTGGACACGGACGAGCACCCGCGGCCGGACACCACCGTCGACAAACTGGCGACGCTCCGGCCGGTGTTCAAGAAAGACGGCACCGTGACGGCCGGCAACTCGTCGGGGATCAACGACGGGGCGGCGGCGGTGCTGCTCCTCTCCTCTGAGCGCGCGGAAGAGCTCAACCTCCGGCCCATGGCCCGCATCATCGCCTCCGCCGTCGCAGGCGTCGATCCGGCCTACATGGGACTCGGGCCGATTCCGGCGACGCGAAAAGTCCTGGAGCGGACCGGATTGCGCATCGCGGACATCGACGTCATTGAACTGAATGAGGCCTTTGCCGCTCAGGTCATTCCCTGCATCCGCGAGTTGAAGATTCCCCTCGACAAACTCAACCCCAACGGTGGCGCCATCGCGCTCGGCCATCCCATCGGCTTCTCGGGGGCGCGCCTGGTGACCACGCTTGTCCACGAGCTCCGCCGTCGTCGAGGGCGCTACGGACTGGCGACGATGTGCATCGGGGTGGGGCAGGGGATCGCGATGGTCGTCGAAAACGCGGCGTGAGGTCATCCCAAGGCATATCATCGCGAGGCGCGAAGCGCCGAAGCGATCTGCTCGTCCGTCGTCCCGGTATCGTCGCAGTTTTTCTTGCGGCCGTCGTCTATTCGGTTCTTGCCTACGCGCTCGCCAGTGAGCCTCCGCCCGGTCTTCCTCCCGCAGTCGCCCGTCTTGTTGCCCTGGCCCCACACTTCATTGCCGTGATCAATGCCGCCGCGCTGATCTGCCTCCGCCTGGGTTGGCGCGCCATCCGCAGGGGGAACGTTGCAGTCCATCGCAAATACATGCTTTCCGCTGCCACATTGATCTCCGTGTTTCTCGTGCTGTATGTGACGCGCGTGGCGCTCGGTGGCACGAAAGCCTTTCCCGGGCCGGCGGTCGTGCGAACGTACTTCTACTTGCCGATGCTGACGGTTCACATCCTGCTGTCTATCCTATCGGTGCCTCCGGTTATCTATAATGTCCTCGTCGGCCTCACGCGTGATCCGGTCGAGGTCGGCCGGACCGCGCATCCCCGCGCCGGACGTGTGGCCGTGATCACGTGGTCGCTGAGTTTGATCTTGGGGATCGGAGTCTACCTGCTGCTGAACGTCGGCTACTGAGGCTAGAGCCTGCCCACCAAGATTGGCGCTGCCGTGGGCTGAGTGGCCCCCAGCGGTGCGCGCTCGACTGAAATCGCGACGGCCTGATATCGCGCAAAATCCCCGGACACCGCAAGGATAACCGGCCGGTCCGTACGGGGTCGGAAGACCCCTGCGCTCTCCGGCTGAGCGGGTCCAATGAGCCACAATTGATATAGCAGATCTCGTCCGGGGTCTCGCAGATCGGTGACAATGAGTGCGCCCGCCTGTCGCCCGGGACGGAACACAAAACGAGCAGATGCTTCGACGCTCCCGGACAACTCAATCGTGCGTGCGGCGGGGGCGGTGAGGAGTTCGAGCGCCTGCTCCTGCGCCGCGAGACGTGCGTGCAGAGCTTGCAGCTTCTGATTTATGGAGACGAGCCCGGCAGCCAGGACCAGAATGAGTGCCGCCGCGACCGCTGCCCACGCTGGTGATGGGCTCCAACGCTGCATCCCCCGAGCGGGGCGAACCGCGTCAAGAACCGCTCGCCGTAGACCTGCCGGTGGCGACGCCGGGATAACGGCCGCCGCCAGCGAGTCAGTGACTCCACGCAGCAGGACCAATTCCTCGCGGCAGCTGGCGCACGTTCGGAGATGCTCCGCCACGGCGCGTTGTTCCTCGCGCTCGAGTGCGTCCAGCGCGTAGCCCGGCAGCAGTTCCAGCACGTGCTCGTCCCTCACCGGGGCGAATCCTCGCTTTCTGTGAGCGATCGGCGCAGTCGCGCCATGCCGTCACGCACGCGGGTTTTCACCGTACCAAGGGGTACCTGGAGCCGCTGCGCGATCTCCTGCTGCGTGTAGCCGCCGTAATAGGCCAGGACGATCGCCTCGCGCTGTTCGCGCGACAGCGCCAGGAGGGCCAGCCGCACCTGGCCCTGGGCCACGGCGCGCATGGCGAACTCCACTGGATCGGGCGCAGGGTTCATTCGCGCCCCTTCATCCAGCAGGTCTGCGGATCGCACTCGCAGACGCCGCACCGCGTCGACGCCCTTGTGGTGGGCTAGGGAGAGGACCCACGATCTGGCCCGCCCACGACTCGGGTCGAACTCGCCCGCATCGCGCCAGATGCTGAGGAAGGCCTCCTGTGTGGTGTCCTGCGCGGTGTGCGGACTGCCCGTGATTCGGTTGATCAGCGAGTAGACCGCACCGGCAAAGCGGTCGTAGAGGTTTTCGAAGGCCGCGTCGTCTCGCTGCGCGATACGCGCGAGCAGCCGGGCATCGTCGTCGTCCGAATCAGGACCGCCTGTCATGCCATGTGCCATTGCGGGCGAACGCTTGGGCGGTTCAACGAGGCCGGACAGCGTTCCTGTGACCATGCCCATCGGCGCGTCCTCCACACATCTGTTCGTCCGGCACGGTTGCCCGGATGGGTTCGACTGCCAGTCTGAGTCCAATCCCAATCCAACGGTCGCCCGCGTGCGAAGGGAGGGGTGAGCTCGCGCCGCGGCGGCTCGAGTGATTTCGCAACTCAGCGAAGGAGGAGAAAGCAATGAAATCGAGAGTCTGGCTGTTGATTACTTCGATCGCCTTGGCCGTGATGTTGGCGGTCTCTCCCGCCTTCCTAAACGCGTCCGACCACGACGATGGGGAGACGGACACTAAAGGCCGCAACGTGAACATTACGGACGTCTACGCATTCCGGGAGTCCGATCAGAACTCGGGCGCCTCCAGCGGCAACCTCATTCTCAGCATGAACGTCAACCCTCGATCGGTCGCCCGGCAGCGGTACTACTTCAGCACGACCGCGCGCTACGAGATCAAGCTCGAGCGGCCGGCCGACGTCAACACGGAGCCCACGGCGGCAGGGCTGGCCACGCCCGATGTCGCGCTGCGATTTACCTTCGGCGCGCCTGACTCGATGAATCGTCAGGCCATCACCATGACTCCTGTCGTCAATGGGGTTGCTGGTGCGGGTCTCTCGGCAGGAACCACGACGGGGCTGAACGACCCCATGGATCCCATCGTGACCACGGTCGCATTGGGCGGCGGGATGTCGGCCAGCGTCTTCGCCGGGCTGCGGCAGGACACGTTCTTCTTTGACGTCGAGCAGTTCTTCCGGGTCAGGGCGGGGGCGCTTGGACTGGGCCCCGCGGCGGTGTTCCGTCACCCCGGGATTGACTTCACGTGGGGATACAACGTGCTCTCCATCGTGGTGCGGGTACCGGCGGCCTACCTCCAGCAGGGATCGTCGGCAACGGCCTTCGACGTGTGGACGACGGTCTCGGTGCCCGGCGCGTGCACAGGCGGCTTCTGTCAGGTCGAGCGCCTGGCACAACCCGCGATCAACGAGGGTCTGCTGGTGACGAATGACTTCCTGAACGCCCTCAACTCCATCGGCCCGGAGGTTGAGGCGACCCTGGTCGAGGGTCCCAGCGGATGCGCGGGAGCGTTGAGCAACCCAATCATCGCAGAGGCCGCTGCCACCCTGCTGGCGTTTGGCAACACGGTCCCCCAGGCGCTCGCGATCTGTAACGCCTTCCTCCCAGACGTGATGCGCATCGACGTCAACGGACCGAGCGGCTACGCCGGCGCGGTGAATGCGATCGGGCGGCCGGTGAGGGGACGGAAGATCAAGGACGACGTGATCGACATCACGCTCAGCGTCGTGGTCCCGGGATCCAACACGCTCCTTGAGCACGACAACGTCGGCTACGACGCGAATCCGCCGATCAACGAGACCGGACACAAACCCTTGCTGCCAAACTTCCCGTACCTGCCCGGTCCCAACTAGCATCGTCGAGGTGGCGCTCCCGTCGCACACGGGGGCGCCACCCGTCTTCGAGGAGACGTATGGTCATTAACCGCACCGCACACGCGCGGCACATCGGCATGGTGACAACGCCCCGGGCGCGCCTCGTTCTTGGGGCGGCGGGAATCGTCATCCTGGCGGCGACCTTTGCCGCGCTCGACTGGTCGCGGGCGAGGATGCCCAGGGAGCGCGGGCCAGTCGACGACGTGTACCGGTATCCGTTCGAGCGCACGACCCGAGGACGGGCGACGGAGGTGCTCGAGCAAGAGATCGCGTTTTACCAGAAGCGGATTCAACGCGACGCGGAGGGAGGTCTGGACCTCGCTTCGCTGGCGGGCGTATATCTGAAGAAGGCCCGGCTGACCGGGCAGACCCATTGGTACCTGCTCGCCGAGCACGCGGCGCGCCGCTCCATCGCGAATCTGCCCTTCTACAACGATGGCGCGGTGCTCGCCCTGGCAAAGGTGGCGGAAGCCCGCCATGACTTCGAAGAGGCGATCCGCCTCGCACGGTCTGTGGCGGCGCGCGAGGAAGCCTTCGCCATCATCACGAGCGCTTCGCTGGCCATGGGGCGTCTGAATGATGCGGCCTCAGCCGCAGATACGCTGGTGGCGCGAGCGCCCACCCTCAGCAGCTATGGCCTGCGTGCGCTCGTGCATCTGGCCAGGGGAAGGGATGTGAAGGCGGACGCGGATTTCCGGCGGGCCCTTGCTGCCGAGCAGCCGGGGGAACAGGGTAGTTCGGCGTGGGTGCGGACTCTGATGGGGCGGTCCAGCATGCGGCGCGGCCGGGTGACCGATGCGCGCGAGTTGCTGGCGGAGGCGCTGCGCATCCTGCCCCAATATGCCCCGGCGCTGATCCATCTGGCTGAGCTGGAGACCAAACTCGGCCGGTATGTCGAGGCTGAACAGATGTACTGGAAAGTGCTTGCGGTCTCGCCGGGTGCTTCGTACCCGCTGGTGTACGACCACGTCGCGATGCAGGGGCTGGCGCGAGCCAGGGCCCTGCAAGGTGACCGAGATCCGGCGGAAGCGCTGTGGAGCAAGGCCGAGATGATGATTCGCGGCCACCTGAATGCCTTTGGCCATCGGCGCGAGCTGGCCCGGCTGCTGTTGGAACGCGGGCGCGGCGCCGATGTCGCGGAAGCGTTATCGCTGATGCAAATGGAGGTGCGCGTCCGGCGCGATGCTGAGACGCTTGACATCTTCGCCTGGGCCCTCTCTCGTGCGGGGAAGTGGAGGGAGGCGAACGGTGTGGTGCGCGAGGCGATTGCGACGGGCGTAAGAGACGCCGCGTTGTTCCACCGGGCGGGCGTCATTGCGCAGGCGCTCGGCCGCCCTCGCGCAGCCGCTCATTGGCTCGGGTTGGCCCACCAAACAGACGCGATGTTCGACGAGCGCCTGTGGGCGCTCGGCCTGAGGTGAACCCATGAAGCGCTCGATCATGTTCGTGTGGCTCATCATCCTTATTGGCGCCGGCGTGGCGCCGGCATACGGCCACTGGGCCGATCTGGCCGTTGCCGAGATCACCGTGGAGGACGCCTCGGTGGTGATAACGCTGGTGCTGCCCACGGGGTTTGTCGCGGTGGCCGACAGTGACGGCGACGGTTGGCTATCCGTGGACGAAGTCAGCGCGCATGGCGCGGAGCTTAGTGTGGACCTGAGCAGTCGCATTGTGCTGACGGGAGACGGAGAGCGCAGCCACCCGGTAATCGAGCCTGCGGAGTCGCGACCCCTGGCCAGCGCGAAAGCGACGCCGGCGACGCACAGTACGCTGCGCCTTGTGTATTCCTGGCCGCGCCCCATTCGAGCCTTGACCATTCGCTACGATCTGTTCGTCCCGGGCATCTCAAGCGCGAGCTGTCTTGCCACCATCCTCCAGGGGGGCAGCATGCGCAGCGTCGTCTTCACGCCGGACCAGCGTGAAGTCTCTCTCATCGTCGGAGACCTGTCGCGATGGAGCGACGCACGAGGATTCACGGTACTGGGGATCGAGCACATCCTCAGCGGGTACGATCACGTCCTCTTTCTGGTCAGCCTGCTGCTGGTCGGCGGCAGCCTGGCGCGGGTCTTCAAGACGGTCACCGCCTTCACCGTCGCGCATTCGCTGACGCTCTCGTTGGGCGTACTCGGCCTGGTGCAGCTGCCGGGACGATGGGTGGAGAGCGCCATCGCGCTCAGCATCGTCTACGTCGCGGCCGAAAATATCTGGCGCGCCGACGTGCGGTCCAAGGATCGCTGGTGGGTAACGTTCGTCTTCGGACTCGTACACGGACTGGGGTTTGCGGGAATCCTCACGGAGATGGCGTTACCACACACGGCGCTCGCCATCTCGCTTGCGAGCTTCAACATTGGTGTTGAACTCGGGCAGATCGCCATCGTCGTTATCGTCTTCGGGCTGTTGCATCTTGTTAAGACCTGGCGCGGTGAACATGCGGTCCGGCGATGGGCTTCAGTCGGTGCGATGTCGGCCGGGCTGATCTGGTTCATTCAGCGCGCCTTTTTGGAAGTATAGACGCTGCCAAGTTCCTGCTTCCGCCCGTCTAGTGCCCCCTCGATGATCCGGCAGACAACGGCTGACTCACCCCGTCGATCGCTCGCCGTGGCCGCGTCTCTAACCTGCACAAGCGTCTTCCGGAGCAAGCGAAGCTCCATGATCGCGCGGTCGATGTCTCGGATGTGTGTACCCACCAACTGCAGTACCTTGTGGCAGGGTTGGGTGCCATTACTCTCCAGATCTATGATCTGTTTGATCTCTTCGAGGCGTAATCCGAGGTTCTTCGCGCGGTGGATGAAGTGCAGCACGGCGATGTCGCGTTGCGAGTAGGTGCGGTAGCCCCCCGCAGTCCGCCGCGCCGGCCCAAGCAGCCCGCGAGCCTCGTATAAGCGGATCGCCTTCGGGGTTAGGTCGGTGCGCTTCGCCACCTGACCGATTGTGAGTTCTGGACTGATATTCTTGTCCATGGCGGCCGTATTATACACTTGACATTGCCCTAAGGTCAAGGTTGTACATTTGCTTGCACATCACGCGGATAGACATGACGTGCGGAGGTGAAGTTTCCGATGGAGCAAGTCGTTCTTCAGATCAGCGGCATGGGATGCGGTGGCTGCGCGCAGCGGATCCAGATGGCGCTGTCCCGGCTTGGGGGCGTTCGCAATAGCTCGGCGGACCATCGCAGCGGCGAGGTTCGAGTGGTGTACGACCCAAGTCGCACCTCGTCGGAAACGGTGCGTGCCTGCATCGTGCAGTCGAGCTATGAGGTGTCGAGATGAGCATAGCCATTCGAGAACCGACGGCTGCCGCCCCGTATTGGGCTGAACAGCTGCCTGGCGGGCGGGCGCGTTTCAGAGCCAAGATCGGCGGGCTGCATTGCTCACTGTGCACCAGCACGATCGAGAAGGCGCTCGGTCGCCGGCGAGGCGTAAAGAAGGTCGCCGTCAGTCTTACTCATGAGCAGGCTTTGGTCGACTATGACCCTGCACAGGTTCGGCCAGAGGAGCTGCTTCAAACGCTCCGAGAGATCGGCTACACGATTCGGGATCCGCGGAAACTGCGCCCGTTCGAAGAGGAAGAGGCGGAACTCGTTCGCGAGAGCTGGCGACTCGTGACCGCTATCGGCTTCAGCGTGGTCACGATTGGCCTCATCACGCGGCTGATGAGCGCTGCTTCGTTGGCCATCCCTGCGGTCACGGGAGTCAGTCTGATCGCAGTCGCTGTCCTGCTGTTGAAGGGCCAAGGAACGGCGAGGGCACTTCCCGGCGCGCTCGGTCTCAGTGCCCTCACCATTGCTGCCCTTATCGTTAACATGCGAGGGCTGCTCGGCAACGCAGCGCCCTGGGTGGTGGGTGTGCTTGCCCTCATCGTCGTGTTCGGACTGGCCTGGCATATCTTGGTCATGGCCGTGCAGTCCCTGCGACGAGGGATCCTCAATCAACATGTCTTGCTGGAAATGGGCGCGTTCGCTGGCATCGTCGGCGGTGTGATCGGCCTCGTCTTGCAATCCCCAGCCTACCCGACCGTGCCGTTCTTTGCAGTTTCAGTGTTGATCATGAACTATCACATTTTTTCAGAGTTCCTCTCGCTGTTGGTGAAAACCCGAAGTTCTCAATCGGTCAGGCGGCTGCTAGCGCTGCAGGCGGAGACTGCGCGGGTGCTCCGGGGAGGTCAGGAACGGGACGTTCCCATTGAGGAGGTGGTTGTTGGCGACCTGGTGCGGATTCGGCCCGGAGAACGCATCCCGGTCGATGGCGTCGTGTTCACCGGCCACTCAGCGGTCGACGAGTCCTTTGTCACGGGCGAGCCGATTCCGGCGGAAAAGACGGTGGGTGATCCCACCATCGGCGGTTCAATCAACGGTGCGGGCACGCTCGTCGTGGAGGTTTCTGTCGTCGGTGAGGGGACGTTTCTTCAGCAAGTCATCCGCCACGTCGAGGATGCGCGTGCGCTGAAGCCTGGTCTGCTCCATCTTGTCGACCGCATCCTGGTTGTCTATACTCCCGCTGTCCTAAGCATCGCAGGCCTCTCCCTACTCGGGTGGACGGTGGGCACATGGCTTCTCACAGGGCAGATGGATGTGCAACGAGCCGTCTTTGCCGCATTAAGTGTGTTGGTTATGGGGTATCCGTGCGCTGTGGGTATCGCTGCTCCGCTGGCCATTGTGCGCGGGGCGGGCGCTGCTGCCGATCAGGGCATCATCATGCGCACAGGCGAAGCGTTCCAAGCTTTTGGGTCTGTGCGGTACATCGTGCTGGATAAGACGGGAACGCTGACCGAGGGTCGGCCCACCGTTCAAGAGGTTGAAGCCCTCGGCGACCCCAACGAAGTTCTTGCCGTCGCCGCAGCCGCAGAATCTTCTTCAGAGCATCCACTCGGCCAGGCAGTCCTCAATGAGGCCCTGGCACGAAGCGTCCCCTTGCTCCAGGTCGAGGCATTTGAAGCCTTCCCCGGGAGCGGTGTCGCCGCAACCATCGGAGGTGCTCGCGTCATGGTTGGACGCCCACAATTCCTTGAGGAAGCTGGAGTCGACGTTTCCCCCCTCTCTACCCGTATCCATGAACTCGAGGCGGCGGGGCACACGGTCATTGCGGTCAGCCGAGGCAAGCAGTTGCTCGGCGCCATCGCCCTTGGGGACAGGCTGCGACCCGATGCAACCGCCACCGTAGCTGGCATTTGCAAGACCGGCCTCGTCCCAGTCCTCGTGACCGGCGATAACCCTCGCGCCGCTGAACGGGTGGCGCGGCAGCTTGGGATCGAGGAAGTGCACGCCGGGGTATTGCCCGGCCAGAAGGCCGAGATCATCCGCCAGCTTCAAATAGCAGGGCGTGTCGCCATGGTCGGCGATGGGATCAATGACGCGCCGGCACTCATGCAAGCTGATGTGGGTATTGCGATGGGCCGTGGCACTGACATTGCCATCGAGTCGTCGGACATCATTCTCGTCCGCGACCGGCTGGAGTTGGTGCTCGTGGCGCGCGAAATCAGCCTCCGTAGTTATCGGAAGACAAAGCAAAACGTCGCTCTCGCGTTCCTGTTCAACGGCATCGGCGTCCCTGCGGCGACGACAGGCCTCGTGTACCCGGTGTGGGCAATGGCCGCCATGGCCCTGAGTGTGACAACAATCTTCATCAACTCGATTGGCGACCGGCCGACCCTCCTCTTTGAAGCATTGCGGAGCGTTGGCAAGACTATTCCACAAGAGGAGCTCAAGGCAGCTTGATGGGTGGTGCGAGACGGGGAGTGATGGAGCTTATGAAGACTTGGGCCTGGGGTCCGGTCTGCAATGCGTGCACTGCTGGCGTTTCTGTGGTCTGCATGAGCAGCATGGTGGCTTCCCTGACGGCCACAGCTGTTGGAGGAGTAGCGGGAATGGCCGGTATGGAGAGCATGGCGACGACCGAACGATCCTCTGGTCTCCTTTTCCTCCCCAGGCTGTTTGACCGCCTCGGTCTTGGGTTCCTGAACCAGCTCCCCAATGCCATCCTCCAACCCCTCCTCATCGTCCTCCTCATGGCGAGCGTGGGCGCCGCGTTTATCACCTATCGAAGGCACCGGCGACCCCATACCCTCACGCTCGCAGCGGCAAGTGCGCTGGCCATGTACTTCAGCATCTACGTCTGGATGTCGGATCTCCTGTACCTCTCAAGCCTGCTTGGCCAACTTGGTGCCGGCATTTGGGCGATGTATCTCGTCCCACGCGCCCCGGCCTCAAGGGAGACTTTGTCCAGAGAGCAAGAAGATGGATCATATCCTGACCCAGGAAGAGGTGCCATGGTAGCAGACGAAGACCTCAGAGAAATTCTTGCCACAACCAAAACGATCGCTGTCGTTGGTCTCTCGAACAAACCGGACCGGCCGAGTTATAGCATTGCCCAATATCTGAAAGACGCCGGGTACAGGATCGTTCCCATAAACCCGACCATCAAAGAAGCCCTGGGCGAAAGGGCTTACCTGAGCCTACGGGAGGTTCCCGAATCCGTTGATGTTGTCCAGATTTTCCGCAAATCTGAAGACGTCCCGCCCGTCGTAGACGACGCAATTGCTATCGGTGCCAAAGTAGTGTGGATGCAGCTTGGTATCGTGAATGAGGAATCTGCTGCCCGCGCAAGAGCTGCTGGGCTGAAGATTGTAATGGATACGTGCATGCGAGCGACGCACCGCGCCCTTAATACGAAGGGTCAACTTTAGCTAACCCTGTGAGGGATTTGGCCTTCTGGTGGTATAGCGTGTTGAACGCGGTGTTTACTACCCTCGGCGTTCCTTTCCGTGAGGTCGCCGCGGGCGCAGGAGGATCGTTCGCCGCAGCGGTCCTGCTGGGGATCATTGGAGCGCTAAGCCCCTGTCAGTTGAGCACGAATGCGTCGGCCATCGCCTATCTGGGTCAGGCTGTAAGCAAGAAAGGGTCGCGCACCAAATGGCTCACGGCCTCATACATCCCCCGAACCTGGATTGACAACACCCCTCCGAACAGTGATAGCGTGAGTGTAGCGAACATTTGTTCGCCACCCGCAGGAAGCCATCTTCGGAGGGGTTGTTCGTGCTGGCCGAACGCGCGCCGCTACCCGATATTGTCACCGGCCCCGCAGTCTTTTTCGGTGACGACGCCTGCCTGACGGTCGCGCTGCTGGCCGGGCTCCGGGGGACGCGACCGGGACGGCCCTTGCTGATTGTGGATGGCGCCAATGCTTTCGATCCCTTCCTGGTCGCCGACCTCGCTCGGAAGTCCGGAATCGCTCCACAGATCCTGCTCGATCAGATCCGCATCTCGCGGGTCTTCACCTGCCATCAGCTCGAGGCGC
The DNA here is from genome assembly GCA_020028455.1 of Armatimonadota bacterium. Taxonomy (GTDB): domain Bacteria; phylum Sysuimicrobiota; class Sysuimicrobiia; order Sysuimicrobiales; family Kaftiobacteriaceae; genus JACPRY01. Next base: position 12,244 of record JAHZOA010000050.1, read on the forward strand.
TCCTGCGGGGCAGACTGCGCGATGCGGTGCAGCG
>JAHZOA010000269.1 GCA_020028455.1 Armatimonadota bacterium
CAACAACTACTTTGACGGCACGAACCTCTGGCTCACCCGACGCAATCCGGACACGAATGCGGCAGAGGTTGTGCTGCTCAACGTTGACACCCTGACGGTTTCCTCTCGCATCCCGATCGGCCAGGAAACCGGCGGCATATTCTCCGGCAAGGCTTCGCGCGCAGGGAAAGTTCTTTTCGCAAAGTTTGGGTCCGGCGAGCTCGTCGCGATCGATGTCAACACTCACGCCACCCGAACCGTCAAGCTTCCGATGGACGGTGGCGTGGCGTGCGACGTCGAGGTCGCCATCGGGTTCGACAAGAAGGAGCGCGCGTACATCCCCACCATGGCGGGGAACACCGTTGTGGTCGTCGATCCCGCCTCACTTCAGGTGCTCCAGGTCGTCCGGTTCACCGAAGGCACGCGGCCCTGGATGGCGACGGCCACCCCTGATGGCCGGCGTCTCTGGGTGCAGGAACAAACCGGCAACACAAACGCGATCATGAATTCGATGACCTTAGACGTGGTGGCGCGCACGCCTACGGGTCCCGCGCCGGACGCGGGGAGTTTTAGCCCGGACGGCCGCGTCCACTTCACCGGCCATTTCACGAACAACCTGGTGGTGGCCCATGAGACGGACACCTTCCGGGAGATCTGGCGGGTTCCGGTGGGAGCGAACACGCGCATCCTCGGAGTGCATCCCGCGGGGACTTTCGTCTACGCCATCCAGTCGAATGAGGGCGCTGTGGGAGTCCTGGAAGCGGCTACGGGACGTGTCGTCACACGCGTGGCCCTCGGCACAAATCCGGTCGGCTTGTTTGTGCGAACTCTGAAGTAGCTCGTGCGCACGCGCCCCCTCGTCATTCTCCTCGGTCTCGCGGCCGCGGTGCTCGTCGCCGCGGCCCTCGTCGTCCTCATGTCGGAACGCCAGCGGTTCGCCGCCGTTCAGGCGGAGATCCAGACACTCCAGAATCGCGTCCGCACGCTCTCATACAACACCGCGTCAGGCGGCGGGGTCAACGTCAAGATGATGCCGGATCCAGCGACCGGGAACGCCACCGTCCCGCTCGAGGAAGTTTTCAGCTTTGACCGCAACCACGCCATGTGCCGTGTCGATACGAATCCGCGCGCGTTTAAGATGCCTACCCACAAAATGGGTGAGGTGGTGATTCAGCCGAATCAGTTCCAGACGAAGGTCAAGATCGGTTCTCGGACGGCGAAAGAGCATGCGACGTATCTGATCGAGGCCGTGGACGGTGGCGGTGGAGGCGGGAAGGCCGGCGACAGCTTCGCGTTCACCGTGTTCTTCGACGAGAAGGAAGCGCCGGTCAATTACGCGATCTTCGGCCCGAAGGCGACGTTTACCGGTCAGATGATCGAAGGCGAAATCACAATCGTGGACCCGACGAAGTAGCCACTCGAATGCAAAGATCTGAATCACGTGCGGCGCTGATCATCCTCGTCTGGGCGCTGGGCATCCAGGCCGCCCACATGATCGAACACGTCGCCCAGGTCGTCCAGAAACATGTCCTCATGATGGAGCGCGCGCAAGGCTTTCTTGGAGCGGTCTTCGACCTGGAGTGGGTGCATTTCGTGTACAACTCCGGCCTTGAGATCGGATTCCTTGCTATTTTCGTGCTTTGGCGCCGCGCGGATCGCACCACGATCCCGCCGCTGCTGTCCCTGCTGGTCCTGTTTCAGGGGTACCACGTCGTTGAGCACGTAGTAAAGATGATCCAGTACTATGCGCTCGGCATCACGATGGGACCGAAGGGTATCCTCGGCCACGCGGTGCCGTTGATCTGGCTGCATTTTGCCTTCAACCTCATCGTCCTAGCCCTGGTCATCCTCGCCTGGGATGAGACCAGCCGCGTGCAGGTCGGTCCCTCCCGTGCCGCAGCCTAGGATCGAAGGAGACGCACCATCTCCTCGTGCGTGAGCCCGTTTGAAGCCAGCACATCCCGGCAGTCCACGTGAAATGCCGAGCCGTTGACGTGTGAGACGCGGCCGCCGCTCTCTTCCACCAGCAGGCTCCCGGCCGCGATGTCCCATGGATTCAGCGAAGGCTCCCAGAATGCATCGACCCGCCCTGCGGCGACGTAGGCTAGGTGCAGCGCCGCTGCGCCCAGGATGCGCACCTCGATCGCCGTCCGGCAGAGTCTGCCGATGTTCTCGATGTTGTTGCCGCTCTCCCGGATGTCGTACGGCAGCCCAGTCGCGACCATGGCTGTGGCCACCGCATCGACCTCAGAGACCCGGATCCGCTCGTCCACGCCGTTGCGCCGGAGAAACGCCCCGCCGCCACGCTCCGTACAAAACATCTCACCGAGCGGCGGATGATAGACGACACCTGCAATAACCTGACCGCCGCGTTCCAACCCGATCGACACGCAGAACATCGGGACACCGTACGCGAAATTTGTGGTCCCGTCTAGTGGGTCGATGAGCCACCGATACTCATCCCCTTTGTGCTGCGAGCCCTCTTCGGCGAAGATGCCGTGGTCGGGAAAGCGGTCGTGCAGCAACCCGACGATGACCTCTTCGGACATGCGATCGGCTCGCGTGACCAGGTCGGCGGGATTGCGTTTCGTCCGTACCTGCTTCGCGGCGCGTCCTTCAGGCAGCAACGCCATCTGGATCTCGCCCGCTTTGAGCGCA
>JAHZOA010000147.1 GCA_020028455.1 Armatimonadota bacterium
CTGGCGGAAATCATCAAGACCGCCGTGATCGGAGACGCGGTCTTGTTCGAGTATCTGGAGCAGCATCTGTCCGCCATCCGCAGACGCGAAACCGAACCTCTGATCGAGGTGGTTGCGCGCTGCGCGGCGTTCAAGGCCCGCGTCGTCGAAGCGGACGAATTGGAAGTGAGTGAGCGACGCATTCTGAACTATGGGCACACCATCGGCCACGCCGTCGAGGTGGCGACCCGTCGAGGACGGTTGACCCACGGCGAGGCCATCGCCATTGGCATGGCGCTCGAGGGGGAGCTCGCGCAGCGGTTGGGCGCGACGGATTCTGGAACGGTCGAGCGGCAGAATGGTCTCCTGGCGCGCGCCGGCCTGCCGGTGGCGCTCCGCGGTGTCAACACACGCGCGCTCTGGCGCGCGCTGGCGCTGGACAAGAAACGATTGAACGGCGTGCTGCGCGCGCCGCTGCTGGTAGGCATCGGTGAGGTACGGCGCGAACAGGAAGTGCCAAACGCGCTCCTCCAGGAGGTGCTGAGCCGTGCCTCGGGTGCTCGTCGTCTACGGGCCAAACCTCAACCTGCTCGGTGAGCGGGAGCCGCACGTCTACGGACACGACACCATGCAGGCGATCAACGAGCGCCTCAGCAGCCTGGCGCAGCGTGAGGGTGTTCAGGTTGAGTTCTATCAGTCGAATACTGAAGGCGCGATCATCGACCGGCTGCAGCAGTCGCGAAAAAAGGTCGATGCGGTCGTGCTAAACGCCGGCGCGCTCTCACACTACAGTTACGCACTCCGCGATGCCATCGCTGCGATCACGATCCCCGTCATCGAGGTGCATATGACCAACGTGGTCGCGCGCGGGGAGTTCAGGTCGAATCTCGTTCTGGCCCCGGCCTGCAAAGGTGTCGTCTATGGATTTGGCGTGAACAGCTTCCTCCTCGGCCTGCGGGCGGCGATCGATCTTACGAAAGAACGGGAACCCGGCAACGCGGGAGCGCGGGAACGCGGTGCGTCACCGATTGCCACTGGCGATGGCGCGCGCGGTCGTGCAGTCAAAAGGCGAAAGTCCGGCCGGCGGTGATTGTCTATCAGGTGGCGCCCCCCAATGTTCTGTCGGGGTTCGTCGGCGGCGCACAGAGGCCGAGCTGCAGCGAGGCCGGGGGAATTTAGCTTGGTGCCGGGTTAAGTCGGTGCACATCCGCGGCATCCGCGGCGCGACCAGCGTCGAGAGCAATACGGGCCAGGCGATCCTGGCTGCGACGCGCGAGCTGCTGGCAAGGATGGCATCGGACAACAACGTCGAGCCGGATGAACTCGCGGCGGTCCTCTTCACATGCACATCCGATCTCACCGCAGCATTCCCCGCAGAAGCCGCGCGGCAACTGAGCTGGCACTCCGTCCCCCTGATGTCGGCCACAGAGATGGCAGTCCCGGAGGGTCTGCCGATGTGTATCCGCGTGCTGATGTTGTGGAACAGCGCGCGATCCCAGGAAGAAGTCGTGCACGTCTATCTCAATCGCGCCGAGTCACTGCGGCCAGATTTGAAAACACGGCAACGCGGTAACGCGGTAACAAGGTCACGCGGGCACGATGGAACTTACCGTTAATCCGGTTGATCGTCTACAGGGGCGTTTCTGTGTGCCCGGGGACAAGTCTATTTCGCACCGCGCCGCGATGCTGGGGGCGATCGCGAACGGGCCAACCACCATCCACGGTTTTCTTCGCGCCGGCGATTGCCTGAGCACGCTTCAGTGTCTGCGGGCGCTCGGCGTGACCATCGAAGAAACTCCCGACGGTATCGTGGTGCATGGCAGTGGTCCCCGGTTGCGCGCGCCCGCCGCGCCGCTGGACGCGGGCAATTCAGGAACGACCATGCGGTTGCTTGCCGGAATCCTCGCAGGGCAGCCGTTTGTCGCCGACCTCACCGGTGATGCCTCACTGCGATCAAGGCCGATGGACAGGATCATAGAGCCCCTCGCGCGGATGGGCGCTCAGGTCCACGCGCTGGGAGGTGAACGCTTTCCACCGCTGCGCATTGCCGGCGGTAAGCTGCGGGGTATCACGTACACACTGCCGGTCGCAAGCGCTCAGGTGAAATCGGCGGTGCTGCTGGCCGGACTCTACGCAGAAGGCGACACGACGGTGGTCGAGCACGTGGTCACGCGGGACCACACCGAGCGGATGCTGGAAGGTTTTGGATGTCGCATTCAGCGCGTCGGAAGCCGCATCACGGTGACCCCATCGACGCTATCTTCTAGAAATGTCACGGTGCCTGGTGACATCTCGTCGGCTGCGTTCCTGCTCGCCGCTGCAGCCGCGCGCCAGGGATCTTCGATCACGGTGGACGATGTCGGCATCAATCCCACGCGCACCGGGTTTCTGGATGTGCTGGCATCCATGGGCGCCGGCAGCGAGATAGGTGGACGGGCCGATCGTTCCGGCGAGCCCATTGGCACGGTAACGGTGCGAGGCCTCAGGCTGCAAGGCACCCGGATCGGAGGGTCTGCGGCTTCCAGCGTCATTGACGAAATTCCGGTTCTCGCGGTGATCGCGGCTGTCGCGGACGGCGAGACCGTGATTACCGATGCCGCAGAACTCCGGGTCAAAGAGTCAGACCGCATCAAGACACTTGCGGTAGGGCTGCGGGTTCTGGGAGCGGATGTCACCGAGCGACCTGACGGGATGGTGATTCGAGGCGGCCGGCTGCGGGGTGGCCGCGTCGAGGCAGGGGGCGATCACCGGATCGCGATGGCATTTGCCGTCGCGGGCCTGCTGGCGCAGGGCCCAGTGACGGTCTCCGGCGCAGAGACCATCGATGTATCCTTTCCTGGATTCGTTGAAACGCTGCAGGCGGTTGCGGGAAGTCCCGCCGTGGCGGCGTTGGGTAAGAGGTCAGCGTGAGCTCGCCGGCAGCAGTCGCCGATCTGGCCCAGCGCATTCGCGACAACATTGAGCGCGTGCTCGTGGGGAAGAGCGACGTGATCGATCTTGCGCTCGTTGCGTTGCTCGCCGATGGGCACCTCCTCATCGAGGACGTGCCGGGCATCGGGAAGACCATGCTGGCCAAAGCCATGTCGAGGTCCCTGGGCTGCACGTTCCGCCGGCTTCAATGCACACCGGACCTGCTGCCCGCCGATGTGACTGGGATTCATTACTTTAATCAGAAGACACAGGAGTTCGAATTCCGTCCTGGCCCTGTCTTCACGAACATTCTCCTGGCGGACGAGATCAACCGCGCCACCCCGCGCACGCAGGCGGCCCTGCTGGAGTGCATGGAGGAGCGCCAGGTGACGCTCGAAACAGGTACCGTGCCTCTGGGTCGGCCCTTCATGGTCATGGCGACGCAGAATCCCGTCGAGCTGCAGGGTACGTTCCCGTTGCCTGAAGCCCAGCTCGACCGGTTCCTCATGCAGCTGCCCGTTGGTTACCCGGACGCCGGCGACGAAGCGGAAATTCTCCGGCGGTTCCGCGCGACAAATCCGCTCGAGCATCTGGAAGCGGTGACGACGGCAGACGAAGTCGCGCAGGTGCAGCGAGCGGTGAGAGAAATCCACGTTAGCCCTGCCGTCGAAAGCTACATTGTTGAGATCACCCGCGCCACCCGTGCCCATCCCGAGATCGAGCTGGGTGCCAGCCCGCGTGCCAGCCTTGGGCTTCACCGATCAGCGCAGGCGCTGGCGGCGATTCGGGGCCGGGCCTTCGCCTTGCCCGACGATGTCAAAGTCCTTGTCCCGTACATCGTTCCGCACCGTCTCATCACCACGTCACAGGCGCGGCTGCGAGATCGCGGCGCACGCGAGGTCGCACAAGAAATTCTGAAGTCCGTTCCTGCCCCCGTTGAAGCAGAATAAGAAACGCAAAGTGCCCCCAGCTGGCGCGACGTCACCAATCGCGCTGCTGGAGCGTGAGCGCAGGCAACTCGAGCGCTACCTCTTCAAGTCCGGCACGAGCGCCTTCAAACTCTCGCGAGCGCAGTTCACGCAGACGGGCGTCATGAATGACTGGTCGGTCAAAGAGATCCTCGCCTGGCTGGTCTCGTGGGAACGGGGATTGCTGGCGTGGCTGCGCGCGCCTGGCCGCCGGCTGACCTCGACCGGAGGGAAAGATGACGATGATCTGCTCGATCCAGAGACATTCCGCCGGCTTCGACGGCGCCCGCTGGACGATGTCGTGGAAGAATTCCGGGAGTCGTTCAAGGGCGTGATACGCGCGCTGCGAGATCACACCGGCGTCGTCTCCGACATCGTCGCCCTGAACCTGATCTCCCGATACAGCCGAGCTAGATCGCACATCCGAAAGTGGCTAAAGACCCAATCCGTCGAGCCGATCTCCACTACATCGCGCTCCTATTCGACTCGCCCGCACGCGGGCGCGGTCATGGCCTCCGGCCCCGCTGAGTCGAATGCCCTGAGCGAGCAACGCGAGTCGAAGGGCGCGCGACGCCTCCGAACATC
>JAHZOA010000148.1 GCA_020028455.1 Armatimonadota bacterium
GCTTGATCACCTAACGTCACCTCAATGCGTGGGGAACATGGGGTAGGCGAGCAACACCCTATTGTAACAACGTCACGGGGGCTGTCAAGGCGTGGACTTGAAAGTGTGGATGCTCAGTGAAAATGTCCTCCCCTAACTGCTCAGTGAAAATGTCCTCCCCCTGGTTGGGCGGAAGTCCACAAGCACTATGGGGAAGATCATGTTGTCACCGCGAGAGCAAAATCGCTTGCTCGTTCTGAACGCCCTAAATCGGGGCGATCTCAAGATGGCGGATGCGGCGCGTCTCTTGGGGCGCTCAGTCCGTCAAGTCCGGCGGGTTCGTCGGTAGTGGGTCAGTGAACGCAGCTCCCAGGCTGTTACTGGGTCCGGACCCAGTTGAGGACGTCGTCATCGACAGGTCGTCGTCCGTGCCACGAGCCCGGTCGTTGCGACGGCCGAAGAACATCTCGGCCTCAAATCCATTGTGCGCGCGGCACCGGAGCTGAATGTTCTCGACCGTGGCTTCTCCGCCCGCACTGTGGGGCACGACGTGATGAAACTCCAGGAAGGACTGCTCTGTGCAGCGGCGCCCGTCATGGGCCATGAAGGCGCACTGCCCGCCATCGCGCGTCCACACCGTTCGCCTGACCTCAGCCGGAATCTGACGTGACCGGCGGACTGTGCCGCGGCTGCTGCGCGGGCCATCAGTGTCACTCTCGTGGGGACGGTCTGTGGCGGCGAACTTCCGCCTTGCGAGGTCCTTGAGGAGCGCTGTCAGCGCTCGATCGATGATCTCACCGACATCTCCATCCGGGATCTGGGAACGCAGCAGCTCTTGGGCCCGCAGGAGTTTCGCATGCGTCTCGGCGTTCGCCGTGAACTGTACTGTGTACCGCTGGGGCGCCAGCGGGGCAATGAAAGGCCTGCGGGCCGGGACTGGTGCTTCCGCCGCTGGAGAGAGTGCGGCGGTCGGCGCCGGCAGGTTGCCGGGCGCAAGGTTCTCAGCCGCGAGGCTCGGTGTCGGGAGCCTGCGGATGGACGACGGCACAGATGGCTGGGGTCGCAGTTGCGCCACGAGTTCCTGGACTTGCCGCTTACTCTTGTGTCTGGCCGCCTCAAGGAAGTCCAAATGGTTCTCAGGCGTGAGATCCGGCGCCAGCAGCCCCACTGTCGTGAGGTTCACGGACCCATCACCGATCATGTCGAGGATCATGGGGTATCTTCGAGCCGCCCGAGCTGCCTCGATACGGCTATAGGCGGCATACTCGGAGAGATGAAGCACCTCCACGCAGTAAGTGAACATCGAAGCGCAGCCTTCAGCGAGGTACAGCTGTCGCTCGTCCAGCACAGCAAGGTGGGCGATGGGGGCCGCTGTCACCTCGCACTCCCGCTGGGCAAGGAGTTTCACGCGCGCGACGACTTCCTGATTGGAGAGCTGACTCACAAGGGTGAGAACGGTTGTGTTCATGGCCTATATATAACATGGCGTTTTTGTGACTCTATGGAGCGGCCCAGTGGGCAGCGAATCGCACAACTCTCTTTGCTTCGCTGTTCTTCGGCTGAACGCAGCTCTACGGCGATGCGGCGTCCCTGAGATGCATCCCAGAATGACATTCGCGGCTTCCCGGAGCCCCTCCAGAAACTTGTCAATAGCCCACTTTGGTCATTGTTGGCTTCCCGACATCAACTGGGTCCGGACCCAGTTGAGGAGAGCCGGCGGAACGCGGTCTGGAACGTGAACGCCGTCGCATCCAGCAGGAAGCGCCCTCTCGCAGGCCGCACAATTGAACCCACTACCCACGTAAGCACCTGCGGACGCGAGCGGGCAGCGTCGCGGCGGCGCGACTTAGCCGGCGATCTCAACCGCCCGGATCGCCCCAATGCCGTCGACCTCGGCGATCTCACGGACCACCGGCGCCGGCACAGAGCAGTCAACGGTCAGGACCATCACCGCGGTCCCGCCCGGCGCGGCGCGGCCGACCTGCATGCCGGCGATATTCACGCGATGGTCGCCCAGAATCGAGCCGACACGCCCGATCATCCCGGGCCGGTCCACGTTCCAGATGAAGAGCATGTGCGGCGCGGGGGTGAGGTCAATACGATACCCGTCCAGATGCGTGATGCGCGGCTCGCGACGCCCAAAGAGCGTGCCGCCGATGACAACCGGGCCGGCGCCGGTCTCGAGCCGCACCGTGATCAGGCTGCTGAAGTCCTCGCTCTGCTCGCGGGTGCGCTCGCTGAGCGCCAGACCGCGCTCTCTGGCCAGGACCGCGGCATTCACGACATTGATCGGCTGATCCAACACCGCCTGGAGCATTCCAGTGAGAAAGCTCGCGCTCAGCAGCGGAGTCTCCTCCGCCGCCACTTCGCCCTCGTACGCGAACTCCGCGCCCTCGATCGGTCCCTCCGCCAGTTGCTGCGCGAGGGTCCCAAGCGTGCGCGCGAGGTCCACGAACGGCCGGAGCCGATCCCACACCTCTTCGTGGAGGACCGGCGCATTGACGGCGCCTTTGACCGGACGGCCTTCCAGCGCCAGGAGGACCTGTTCGGCGATCTCTACGGCGATGCTGCGCTGAGCCTCCGCAGTGGAGGCGCCCAGATGCGGCGTCGCCACGACGCGGGGATGCCGCAACAAGGGAGTGTCTCCTGGCGGCTCCTCCTCGAACACGTCGAGTGCCGCGCCGCCGACCCAGCCCTCTTCCAGCGCGGCCAGCAGCGCTCCCTCATCGATCAGCCCCCCGCGAGCGCAGTTGATGATCAGCGCGCCGGGCCGCATCCTTGCGAATTCCGCTTCGCCGATAAGGTGATGCGTGCGCGGGGTGAGCGGCACGTGCAGGGTGAGCACCTCGCTCCGTTCCAGCAGGGCTTCCCATGCGGTGAGCTCGGCCCCGGAGCGCGCCGCATGGTCGGCGGCCAGGAACGGGTCAAACGCGATCACACGCATCCCAAACGCCGCGGCGCGGCGGGCGACCTGACTGCCGATCTTCCCCAGCCCGACAACGCCGAGCGTTTTCCCATAGAGCTCGACGCCGGTAAACGGCTCCCGCTGCCACTCACCCCGCGACAGGGCAGCGTGCGCGGCCGGCAGACGCCGCGCCAGCGCGAGGATCATCGCCATGGTGTGCTCGGCGGTGCTGACGGCGCTGCTCTCAGGCGTGTTCAGCACGATGATGCCGCGGCGGGTCGCAGCATCCACGTCGATGTTGTCTACGCCCACCCCCGCTCGCGCAATCACGCGCAGGCACGCGGCATGGGCGAGAGCCGGCCGGTCGATCCGTGTCCGGCTGCGCACGATCACCGCGTCGGCGTCGGCAATTGCGGCGTGCAGATCCTGGGGCGTACCCGGCTGATGGGTCACCACTTCGGCATGCCCCGCCAACCGCTGGAGGCCTTCGGGCGCCAGTCCGTCGGTAATGAGGATCTTCATCTCGAGGACACGGGGCTTCGCCGGTGGCCCAGTTCCGCCAGGACGCGCTCCAGTGCGGCGAGCGCCTCCACAATCTGCGCTTCCTGCACGTATCCCATATGGCCAATGCGGAAAATCCTGCCGTCGAGCGCTCCCTGGCCGCCGGCTACCGCCACGCCGAACTGCTCGCGCAGGCGTGCGCGTAATTCCTTGCCGTCGATTCCCGCCGGGACCCGAACCGCGGTCACTGTCTCGGAGGCCCAGCGTGCCTGCGCAAAGAGCTCCAGCCCCAAGGCCTGAACACCCGTCCGCGTCATCTCCGCCAGCCTGCGGTGGTGCGCGAATCTCGCCGGAAGCCCTTCGCGAAGAATCATGGGGATGGAGACCGCCAGCGCATAGATTACCGGAATGGCGGGCGTGAACGGCGTATAGGCGGCTTCGGAAGCGAGCTGGTCGCGCGCCATCGCGAACGAGAAGTAGTGCCTGGGCATCCGCGCGACCTTCGATGCTTCCCACGCGTTCGGGCTCACGCTGATAAAGACGCCGCCCGGCGGTCCCATCAAGGCCTTCTGAGAGCCTGTGACCACGACGTCCAGACCCCAGGCATCCGCGCGGAGATCGATCGCGCCGAGCGAGCTCACCGCATCGACCAGGAGCAGCGCGCCGGATCCCCGTACGGCTTCGGCGATCCCCCGCAGGTCGTTGGTGACCCCGGTCGAGGTCTCGTTGTGGGTCACCAGCACTGCTCTGACGCGGGCATGACGGCGCAGCGCCTCTGTCACCTGCTGCGGGTCGATGCCACAGCCCCATGGGGCCTCTTCGACAATGACCTCAGCGCCAAACGCTCGGGCAACTGAGGCGAATCGGTCGCCGAACATGCCGCAGCTCAAAGCCAGCACACGGTCGCCCGGGGAGAGTACGTTGACGACAGCGGCCTCAAGCCCCCCGGTGCCGGAAGCAGCGAACATCAGAACCGGGGAAGTAGTCTGAAAGATCTGGGCCACACCGGCCAGAACGTCGCGCAGGATACGACCAAATTCGGCACCGCGA
>JAHZOA010000270.1 GCA_020028455.1 Armatimonadota bacterium
CCGGTCCTTGCCCAGTAGCGCCATCAGCTCGAAGAGGCCCGGCCCGACAGTCTTGCCGGTGAGCGCGACGCGCGTAGGATGGACGATCTCGCGGGCCTCTATCCCCCGCTCCGCCGCCAGATCGCGGACGAAGGCCTCGGCCTCGGCCGGACCCAGCGCGGGAGCGCGCGTCACCCGCTCACGAAGCGCCGCCAGAACCGGGCCGATGGCGGGATTGCTCAGGTAGCGGCGGGCGGCCTCCGGCTCGTACTGAATCCCATCTTTGAAGAAGAAATCCCCATAGGCCACAATATCGCGGCCCACCTTGATCCGGTCCCCCAGCACGTCGATGACGCGCCGGATGTAATCCCTCGTCTCGGGTGTCACCTGGCCGTCCGGCAATCCGGCGTCGCGCAGGGGCTCGAGACACACCTCCACGACGCGCTCAGGCTCCCGGGTAAGCATCTCGCGCATGTAGACGCCGTTCATCCACGTGAGCTTGGCCGTGTCGAACACCGGCGACGCCTTGCCGAGGTCATCGATACGGAACTTCTCGATGAGCTCACGCACAGAGAAAATCTCGCGGTTCTCCTCAGGGTACCAGGCCATCAGCGCAAAGAAGTTGAGCAGGGCTTCGGGAAGAAATCCTTCCTTCTTATAGTCGCGTACGGCGGTGTCGCCGGTCCGTTTGCTGAGCTTCTTCTTGTCGCTGCCGAGGATGTTCGAGAGATGCGCCACCTGCGGGGGCTCCCACCCCAGCGCCCGGTACATTACCCACTGCTTGGGCGTGTTCGAAAGGTGTTCGATGCCCCGGATGATGTGGGTGATCGCCATGGTGTGGTCGTCCACGATATTGGCAAAGTTGTACAGGGGCGAGCCGTCGGATCGCACGATGATGTAGTCGTCGAGGTGCTCCGGATCGAACTCCACTCGGCCGCGCACCAGGTCATCCACCACGATGGTCTCACCGTAGTCGTGGACGCGCAGCCGGATCGTGGGCCGCCGGCCCTGGCGCTCGAACTCCGCCCGCTGCTGCGCCGTCAGCGCGCGGCACCGGCCGGAATACCGATACGGCCGCTTCTCCGCCTGGGCACGCGCACGCTCGGCGTCCAGTTCTTCGGGAGTGCAGTAACAATAGTAGGCGGCCTCCCGCGCGAGGAGCTCCTCGGCGTACTTCCTATATAGATGCATCCGCTCGGTTTGCCGGTAGGGTCCATAGGGCCCTCCGACGTCCGGCCCTTCATCCCAGTCAAGTCCGAGCCACTTGAAATCCCATCCACGCGCCGCCGATGTGCAGGTATCCGGTCGGGCTGGGCGCATAGCGCGTGCGGACCGTCATGTAAATAGAATGCTGACGGACTGGTTCAGGTGGATGCGGCGGATGGCCTCGGCCAGCAGGGGCGCGGCGGAGAGCACGCTGAGCTTGGGCAACCGCTTCTCCGCCTCAAGCGGAATCGTGTTGGTGACGATGACTTCGCGGATCTCTTCACGGCTCAAGCGCTGGACGGCCGGGGGGGCAAACACGGCGTGGGTCGCGCAAATGTACACTTCAGGGCGCGCACCCTTCGCCATCAAGACTTCCACCGCACCGGACAGGGTTCCGGCCGTGTCGATGACGTCCTCGACCATGATCGGCGTGCGGCCTTCTACCTCGCCCACGATCTGCAGCGGTTCTTTCGCATCCTTCCCGACCCGACGCTGAAAGATGATCGCCAGCGGCAGGTCCAGGCGGTCGGCGAGCTGTTTGCTGCGTTTCACCGCGCCGTCGTCGGCGGCCACCACGACCGCGTTCCGAAGATCCTTCTCCCGAAGGTAATCGGCGAACAACGGCATCGCGCGCAGGTGATCGACCGGAATGTTGAAGAAGCCTTCGATTTGTCCCGCGTGCAGGTCCACCGTGAGGACGCGGTTCGCGCCGGCGGTGGTCAACAGATCCGCGACGAGTCGACCCGTGATGGGCTCGCGGGGCGCATCCTTCTTGTCCTTGCGCGCGTACCCGTAGTAGGGCACGACGGCCGTGATCCGGCCGGCCGAGGCGCGTCGCAGCGCGTCGATCATGATGAGCAACTCCATGAGATGCTCATTCACGGGATGCGAGACTGGCTGGATCACAAATGCGTCCACGCCGCGCGCGTTCTCTTCGAACCGGACGTAGATCTCGCCGTCGGCGAACCGCGTGATGTTCACGCGGCCCAGCTCAATGTTCAGGTAACTCGCGATCTCTTCGCCCAGCGCACGGTTCGCGGTGCCGGAGAACGCTTTGAGGCCGCCGTACCCGCTCTCCATGGCTCCTTTACCTTATCACGAAACGAAATCGGTCCAGACGCGAGGGAACAGCAGACGTGCGCGAGGCGGCTGGGAAACTCAGCGGGCTTCCACGAGGAACCTGATCGCCGTGCGTTCCTCGCCTTCGATGATCACTTTTGTAAACGCGGGAATCGCGACAAGGTCGATGCCGTTCGGCGCGACGAAGCCCCGACTGATGGCGATGGCTTTGACGGCCTGATTGACCGCCCCGGCACCCACCGCCTGGAGCTCGACCGAACCTCTTTCCCGTAACACGGCGGCCAGCGCGCCTGCCACGGCCTTTGGTTTTGAGTCAGCAGAAACCTTGAGCACCTCCGGCATTTCAGGGCGCTCCGATGCTGCGACTCTGGGTCCGTCCATTAGCGCCACCCTATTCCGTAGGAGTCAGGACTACTCCTGCTC
>JAHZOA010000051.1 GCA_020028455.1 Armatimonadota bacterium
TCCGAGCAGCAGGTGCATGGCCCGGACCGAGGCCTCTGTGACGTCCAGCGCATCGAAGGTCAGCGACTTATCCTCCTGCAGATCCGACTGATATCCCAGGAGCGCTTCCTTGACGGTCGCCAGCAAAGCCGTCAGGTTTCCGATCACGCGGCCGGCGCGAGCCCTCACCAACTCCAGCGCGTCCGGGTTCTTCTTCTGCGGCATGATACTGCTGCCGTGTGACACGGCATCGGCCAGACGCACGAAACCGAACTCTTCACTCGCCCAGGTCACGAGCTCCCCGGCCCACCGAGCGAGATGCACCATGAGCAGGGCCGCGGCCGCGACCGTCTCGATGGCAAAGTCACGGTCACCGACGGCATCGACACTGTTCTCGCTGATAGCCGAAAACCCGAGCGCTTCGGCCACCTGCAGACGGTCGATTGGATAGCTGACGCCTGCGACCGCGCCCGATCCCAACGGGAGGACATCGATCCTGCGAAAGCAATCCTGCAACCGATCTGCGTCTCGGTTCAACATCCAAAAGTATGCGAGCAAGTGGTGCGCCAGCCGCACGGGCTGCGCGTGCTGCAGGTGCGTGAACCCGGGCATCAATATGTCCACCGAGGCAGCCGCCCGTTCTACGACACGGACCATCAGGTCCTGCACCGCCGCCATCAGATCGATCACGCGGTCCTTCAAGTAGAGACGGAACGCCGTGACGACCTGGTCATTTCGGCTGCGTGCCGTGTGCAGGCGACCCGCCGCATTTCCGATGCGTTCGTACAGTGTAGCTTCGATGAACGAGTGCACGTCCTCGAATGGACCATCCGCTTCCAGGCGGCCGGCCTCGACGTCGGAAAGCATCTGCTGCAGGCCCTCGACGATGGCTGCCGCGTCGGTCTGCGGAATAATCCCCCGCTCGCCGAGCATGCGGGCATGGGCGATGCTTCCTAAAAGGTCCCAGCGCAACAGGCGCCGGTCTACGGACAGGGACGACGTATACGCGAGGATATCCGGATCGAGCGGCTCGCTGAAGCGGCCCCCCCACATCTTGCGAGGCGCCTTCTTATCTACCATTCAAGCTACTCGCCCTTCGACTCGGTGGCCGAAGGCCATGAGCGAGCACGCGAAGCGGGCGAGTCGAATGGGTGGCGCAGCTGCTTCCTGATGAGCTCAGGATTGACGCGCGCAAACACCCTGGTCGGCAGGCCCCAGAGGTTGATGAAGCCCTCCGCATCGTGCTGACTGTAGACGTCGTCTCGGCCGAATGTCGCCAGGTCTCTTTGATACAGGGCATGCGGCGAAGTGCGTCCGGCCGCCGAGGCCGTTCCCTTGAACAGCTTCACACGCACTGTTCCCGTCACGGTGCGCTGGGCGACGTCGAGGAATCCATCAAACGCCATCCGCAGTGGTGAGTACCACTGGCCATAGTAAATGAGCTCCGCGTAGCGCGGAGCGACATACGCCGCGTGATGCAATGTATCGCGGTCGAGTGTCATGGATTCCAGATCGTGGTGCGCCACCATGAGAATGGTCCCTCCCGGCGTCTCATAGATGCCGCGTACTTTCATGCCCACCAGCCGGTTCTCGACCATGTCGACGCGGCCAACGCCATGTGCTCCGCCGAGCCGATTCAGTGTCTGGATGATGGTCACCGGATCAGATTCGGTCCCGTCCAGCGCGACGGGACGGCCCTGCTCAAACGCGATCTCGATGTATTCCGCTTGATCGGGCGCCTGTGCGGGGGACACGGTGAGGGCATACGCATCCTCAGCAGACTCCTGCCAAGGGTCCTCGAGCGGTCCTGCTTCCACGCTCCGATGCCACAGGTTCTGATCGATGCTGTACGGCTTGTCTTTCGTGACCGGGACCGGGATGCCGCGAGAGGCGGCGTACTCAATTTCGTCTTCACGCGAATGCAGCGTCCACTCCCGCCACGGGGCAATGACTTTCAACTCGGGGGCGAGCGCCTGATAGGTCAGCTCAAATCTGACCTGGTCATTCCCTTTGCCGGTACACCCGTGCGCCAGTGCGTCGGCGCCCTCGGCGATCGCCACTTCAACCTGCGTCTTCGCAATCAGGGGCCGCGCCAACGCCGTTCCCAACAGATAGGACTGCTCGTACACGGCGTTTGCACGCAGAGCTGAAAAGATGAAGTCCGTCGCAAACTCATGCTTGACGTCCACAACGAACGCAGCATCCGCCCCGCTGGACAGCGCTTTTCTGCGGATGGCATCAAAATCTTCAGGCTGTCCGACGTCGACGATAACGGCCAGCACCTGGCCGCCGTAGTGCTCCTTCAGCCACGGAATGATGACGGACGTGTCCAATCCACCCGAATATGCGAGAACGGTTTTCTTTGGTTTCATCAGCAGTTCTCTCCTAACTGCGGTCGTGGGTCGTCGGTCGTGGAACTGCATTTGCTACGACCTACGACCCATGACCTACGACCGCTGTAGTAACGGGTTGTGTCACAGAGGCAAGCGATTCGGCCAGGATCCTCACGGCTTCATCAACGTCTTGCCGCGTGATCACCAGCGGCGGTACGAGCCGGAGCGTATTCGGCTGAACTGCATTCAGCAAAAGCCCTCGCTCGCGTGCGGCGTCGACGACCTGCGGTGCGGTTTCGGTCGATAGTTCAACCGCGACCATTAAACCAAGTCCACGCACTTCAGTAATGGCCGAATGCGTCCGGGCCAACGTCCTGAGCTGGTCGACCAGATAGGTGCCGAGCTCTGCCGCATGCTGGATGAGCCCGTCTTGCTCGATAGTGGTAACCACGGCAAAGCTCGCAGCGCACGCAAGGAAGTTTCCGCCGAAGGTGGAGCCATGATCGCCGGGCTGGAAGGCCTGCGCGACATGCTTTTTGGCGAGCACCGCGCCGATGGGCACGCCACCGCCGAGCGCTTTGGCCAGTGTCAGGATGTCCGGCTCAATGCCGAAGTGTTCATACGCGAACAGCCGCCCCGTCCGGCCCATACCAGTTTGAATCTCGTCGAGGATAAGCACCAGCCCGCGCTCGTCGCACAGTCTCCGCACTGTTCCCAGGTAACCGGGCGAGGGAAATCGCAGCCCTCCTTCCCCTTGAATAGGCTCGAGCATAATGGCGCACGTCCGCGGTGTCACCGCGGCTTCGAGTGCGCTGAAATCGTTCCACTGGACTGGCACGAATCCCGGCGGAAGGGGTTCAAACCCTTTGTGGTATTTGGGCTGCGCCGTAGCCGCGAGAGCGGCGAGTGTGCGGCCATGGAAGGATTGGTCGGCGACAAGGATCTCGAAACGACCCTCTCCGGCGCCGAACTTGCGGGCCAGCTTGATGGCCGCCTCATTTGCTTCGGCCCCGCTGTTGCAAAAGAAGGCCTGATCACAGGCAGAGTGCTCGACCAGCCACTGCGCCAGCTGCGCCTGCGGTGGAATCAGATAGAGATTGCTCGTGTGGATGACCCTGGCGGCCTGCTGCTGGACGGCGGCCGTCAGCCTTGGATGATTGTGTCCGAGGATGCTCACCGCGATTCCGGCGAGAAAATCCAGGTACGTCTTCCCCTCGACGTCGGTGAGGCGCGCTCCCTGCCCAGAGGCGAACGCCACGGGTGCCCGTTTGTAGGTGTTCATCAGGTACTTTTCAGTCAGCTCAGCAACGGTCTGCGTCTCCATCCGATACTCCCTTCGTTACTTCGGTAGTGGGTCGTAGGTCGTGGGTCGTGGACACTGCACCTTTCTTGATCTACGACCTACGACCAACGACCTACGACCGCATTTAAGGAACAATCATTGTTCCCACGCCTTCTTCAGTGAACAATTCCACAAGCAGCGCATGCGGCTGCGTGCCGCTGATGATGTGCGTGGTCGGTACACCGGCGGCGACGGCGGCCAGGCAGGCCTCAACTTTCGGTATCATCCCCTTGTTGATCACGCCGTCGTCGATCAGGTGTCGAGCCTCTTCTGTCCTCAGAATTGAGATCGGTGCGCGTTCGTCGCCCCTAAACACTCCAGGGACGTCGGTGAGCAGGATGAATTTGTTGGCTCCCATTGCCGCGGCGAGTGCACCCGCCGCATGATCCGCATTCAAGTTGTAGCTCGAACCGTCCGAGCCGATCCCGATCGATGCGACGACGGGGATGAACCCTGAACCCGACAACAGCTGAATCAGCGTGGTGTCCACGGCCTGGATCTCCCCCACCTGACCGAGCTCCTCGGGCCCTGGCATCTTGCGGGCTTGAAAGGTGCGCCCGTCCTTTCCGCTGATGCCCACGGCCTGCCCGCCCGCAGTGGTGATTTGCGACACAATAGTTTTGTTGGCATGGCCGGCCAGCACCATCTCGACGACCTCCATCGTATCCTCGTCGGTCACGCGGAGACCATCAACGAACCGGCTCGGTTTCCCCAATCGCTCCAACATCCGCGTGATCTCGGGTCCGCCGCCGTGCACCAACGCCGGGTCAATCCCGGCCCCCTTCAACAGGACGAGGTCCTCGATGAGGGTTCCCTCGCCCTCCCCTCCGGACATCACGCTGCCGCCGTACTTCACCACAACGCTCTTGCGCTTCCACGCGCTGACGTAGCGGAGCGCCTGGGCCAGCGAGCGTCCGAGATCAATTGCCTCATGGACTTGCATTGCCATGCGCTCGTCTCCAGTCCTCACCCTGCGGGTGAGGGGTCATGTCATATAGCCTGCATTGATCTTCACGTAAGCATCGTTCAGATCGCTCGTCCAGCCGGTGAACTCTGCGTTTCCCTGCTGGAGATCGATCACGATCTCGAACTCCGGCTCATGCATTGCCTTCGCAGCGTGCGGCAGATTCGGGGCAATGCCCACCCCGTTGCGCACCACCTGCACGCCGCCGATCCACACTGACACACGATCTTCCACCACCGGTGCGCCCGACCGGCCGACCGCGGCAAGTAGCCGGCCCCAGTTCGGCTCGCCGCCGTAGAACATTGTCTTGACGAGCGGAGACGTCATCGCCGCGTGAGCGGCCAGCTTTGCGTCGCGCACTGAGGGAGCGCCTTTCATGGTCAAGGTCACGACTTTGGTCGCGCCTTCACCGTCGCGGACCACAAGTTTCGCCAGCTGCGTCGTGACCTCGGTCAAGGCCGACCTGAACAATGCGAACTGCTCATTCTCTTCGAGGATCGGCGGATGCGCCGCGAGACCGCTGCCGAGGAGGAAAATGCTGTCGTTGGTGCTTGTATCACCGTCGACCGAAATGCAGTTGAACGACGCATTCACCGCGTGGCGCAGCGCTTTGCGCAGCAGTGGGGCAGGCATGGCGGCATCGGTTGCGACGAAGGCGAGTGTGGTCGCCATCTGAGGGTGGATCATGCCCGCGCCCTTGGCCATGCCTCCGATGGTCACGACTTCACCCGCGATCTCGAGCTGGACTGCGGCGATCTTCGGAAATGCGTCGGTGGTCAGAATCGCTTCCGCCGCCGTGCCTCCATCGATCGACAACTCGGTCACCACAACGGGGATACCGGATCGAACCGGCGCCATCGGGAGGGGTATGCCGATCACTCCCGTGCTTGCAACAAGCACGAACTCCTCGGCCACGCCCAGGGCCTGCGCCGTCAGCGCCGCCATCTCCGCCGCGTCGCGCATCCCCTGCACACCTGTGCATGCGTTGGCGTTGCCGCTATTCACGATGATGGCGCGTGCAACACCCGACTGAATCCGTTCCTGGCTGAGGAGGACCGGCGCCGCCCGGACGGCGTTGGTCGTGAACATCCCTGCGGCGGATGCCAGCGTGTCACAGACCACCAGCGCGAGGTCTTTCTTCTTTTCTTTGATGCCGCAATGGATGCCAGCAGCACGGAACCCCTTGGCCGCGGTGACGCCGCCCTCAATCTTTGTGAATTCAGTCGCCGTGTTCATGGATAGAGACCTGGCGTCCACAGACCGAGATCCTCGGGCAGCCCCATCATGACGTTCATGTTCTGAACTGCCTGACCGCTGGCGCCCTTGACGAGGTTGTCGAGGGCGGCCATGGCGATGAGGGTGCCGCTGTGGGTGTCGACGCGCACCGCGACATCGCAGAAGTTTGAACCGCTGGTCGCCTTCGTCTGTGGCAGCACGTCGGCCAGTACCCGCACGAACGGCTCGCCCGCGTATGCCTCTCTCAGAATGCTCGTGGCCTCTTCGGTCGTCACGCTCCCTGCCACCGAAAGGTAGGCGGTCACGAGAATCCCCCGCGTCATCGGTACGAGGTGCGGCGTAAAGGTGACGGGCATCTCCCGCCCGAGCAGCGCCGACATTTCCTGTTCAATCTCGGGCGTGTGCCGGTGGCCGGCCACGTTGTATGGTTTCACGTTTTCGTTGACCTCCGAGAAGTGAGTCCCCATCGAAAGCCCGCGGCCCGCACCGGACACGCCAGATTTGGCATCGACAATGACTCCATTAGTCCGGACCTTCCCTGACTGCAACAACGGCAATGTGGCGAGGAGCGCAGCCGTCGGGTAGCATCCCGGATTCCCAACGATCTGCGCACGGCGTACTTCGCCCCGCTTGAATTCCGTGAGACCGTAGGCCGCATCGGCGAGCAGCTCAGGGGAGGCGTGGGGAGACTTGTACCACTGCTCGTACACCTGCGGATCTTTGAACCGAAAGTCGGCGCCGAGATCAATCAGTCGCGCATGCGGCACGATCGCCGGCGCGAGCTGCATCGCCTTGCCGGTCGGCAGCGCGAGGAACACCAAATCGGAGTCCTTCGCGATCTGTGCAGCGTCCGCGGTCTCGGTGATCGAGGACGTGAACCCGCGCAGGTTTGGATACAGGTCGGCCATGGCCTCGCCCGCCTTGCTCTCCGCGGTGAGGTGAACGATCTCGACCTCCGGATGGCCGACCAGCAGCCGGGCCAACTCGCCACCGCCGTAGCCTGAGGCTCCGATGATGCTGACCTTGATCATGAATGCGCATAATCATACCTTGATGAGCATAAACATGCAACACTACTCCGGAAGCACATAGCCGTTGCTTTCCAGCTCTCCAGCTCTTTAGCTTTTCAGCTTTAATGCGGGGCGGGACCGGGCAACGGCTGGACGTCCGTGTCGGATGGCGAGCCTTCGAGCGCGGCTGCGATGACGCGGGCGGTGTCCAGCGACGTGACGCACGGGATCCTGTGCTCGAGCGCGGCACGGCGGAGCCGGAAGCCCCGTCGTGCGGCGTCGCGTCCGCGGGTCGGTGTATTGATGACCAACCCGACCCTTCCAGTGGCAAGCGCGTCGAAGGCGTCGACGGAATCGGCAAGCATTCCGGCATCCCGAAGTGCGGACGCCGTACCTTCTGTCGCGACAACACGGAAGCCCAGGCGCCTGAAGGATTCCAGCAGCGCGCGCGCGCCGATGCGGTCGCGCGGGGCGAGTGAAACGAGCACCGTATCGCCCTTCACCTCGAGGCCCGCGGCAATGAGCGCGCGCCGCACCGCGGCGGGGACGTCGGCGCCGAGACCCATAACCTCGCCTGTGGATCTCATCTCCGGACCCAAAGCGACTTCCGCGCGCACGAGCTTCTCCATCGAGAACACCGGCGCCTTGACGGCGACGCGCGGCGGTGATGGAAGCCGGTACACACCGGGATAGCCGAGGTCGGCGAGGCGGTCGCCGATCATCACGCGTGTTCCGATCTGTACGAGCGGCACGCTCACTGCTTTGCTCACGAACGGAACGGTGCGGCTCGCACGCAGGTTCGCCTCGAGGACAAGGTAGTCTTCGATCGCATCCGGCAGCGACTGTGCCGGAAAGATCGCGATGCTGTCTCCAGAGTGGATCCCCGCTGCCTCAACGTGCTCCATAATGCCGGGGATCAATAGCGACTCACCGTCGGCGATCGCGTCGACCTCCACCTCGAGACCTCCGATGTAGCGGTCGATGAGCACCGGATACTCGTGATCGGCGGCGAGCGCGGCCTGGACCGCGGTGAGCGCGGCGTCCTCGTCATCGACGATCTCCATGCCTCGCCCCCCGAGGACGTATGACGGACGCACCAGGACGGGAAGGCCAATCCGCCTGATGAGGGCGCGCGCAGCTTCGATCGTGCGGACGGCGCCGCCTTGCGGACGCTCGATGTCGAGATCCGCGAGGAGCGCATCGAATTTGCGCCGGTCTTCAGAGATGTCGAGTGACGTGACGGAAGTGCCGAGGACCGGGACGCCTGCGGCATCCAGCGGACCGGCGAGGTTGATCGCGGTCTGTCCACCGTACTGCACGAGAACGCCGACGGGCTGCTCGCGTTCGCACACGTGAAGCACGTCCTCCATCGTCAAGGGTTCAAAATACAGCCGGTCGGAAATATCGAAGTCGGTGCTGACGGTCTCCGGATTATTGTTGATGATCACGGCCTCATAGCCCGCTTCGCGAAGCGCCTTCACCGCGTGGACGGTGGAATAGTCGAACTCGATCCCCTGCCCGATCCGGATGGGGCCGGATCCCAGCACCACGATCCGTGGCCGGCGGAACTCGGGCAATTCATCCTCAGCTTCATACGTCGAGTAGTAATACGGGGTCTCGGCGGGGAACTCGCCGGCGCACGTGTCCACGATCTTGAAGACCGGCCGAATACCGGCGCTCCGCCGGCCGAGCCGGACGGCCCCTTCGGTTTTGCCCTGGATCGCGGCGATCGCGGAGTCGGAGAATCCCGCGCGCTTCGCCGCCCCCACCGCCGAACTGCCCGCAGACAGACGTGACTCGATCTCCACAATGCGCGCAATCTTTGCAATGAAGAAACGGTCGATCAGCGTCCCGGCCATCAGATCCTCGATCGTCCACCCCCGCCGCAGGGCCTCAGCCACCGCGAACAGACGTAGATCGTTAGGTTCGGTGACGAGCCGTTCCAGCTCGGCGGCGGACCAATGCGCCCCTGATGGATGACGTATCCCGTCCAGCTTGAGATCGAGGGACCGCACGGCTTTTAGGAGTGCCTGCTCGAACGTGCGGCCGATCGCCATGACCTCGCCCGTGGCTTTCATTTGCGTACCCAGACGCCGGTCCATGGTGGGGAACTTGTCGAACGGCCATCGCGGGATTTTCACGACCACGTAATCCAGAGACGGCTCGAACGCCGCTCGCGTCACCCCGGTGACGCGGTTGGGGATCTCGTCCAGCCTCAGCCCCACGGCGATCTTCGCCGCCACCCGCGCGATCGGGTACCCTGTGGCCTTACTTGCCAGCGCCGAAGAGCGAGAGACGCGGGGGTTGACCTCAATGACGTAATACGCATCGCTATTTGGGTCGAGTGCGAACTGGATGTTGCAGCCGCCGGCGATGCCCAGGCCGCCGATGATGCGCAGCGCGGCTGTGCGCAGCAGTTGATACTCGCGGTCAGAGAGCGTCATCGATGGGGCGACGACGATGCTGTCGCCTGTGTGCACGCCCATCGGATCGACGTTCTCCATATTACAGACCGTGATGGAGGTACCTGAAGTGTCACGCATCACTTCATACTCGATCTCTTTCCATCCCAGCACGCAGCGCTCGACCAGGACCTGGCGGATTGGGCTGGCCATCAGACCGCGCGTGGCGACGGCCGCGAGGGCATCGGGGTTTTCCGCAATGCCACCACCGGTGCCACCCAGCGTGAACGCAGGCCGCACGACCACCGGATACCCGATCCCCGCAGCCACCCCCAAAGCGTCATCCACTCGCTCCGCGGTGTGGCTTTCAGGTACCGGTTGGCCAAGGTCAAGCATCGAGGTCCGGAATCGATCCCGGTCCTCGGCGTTCTGAATCGTCTCGAGCGATGTTCCTAGGAGCTCAACACCGTAGCGATCGAGCGCTCCGGCCTGGGAGAGGGCCAGCGCGAGGTTCAATCCAGTCTGCCCCCCGAGGGTGGCCAGGATTCCATCGGGCCGTTCTGCGGCGATGATCTTTTCGACGAACTCCGGGGTCAGCGGCTCCACGTAGACACGATCTGCGACCTCGACGTCGGTCATGATAGTCGCCGGGTTACTGTTGACAAGCACGACCTCGAGGCCTTCCTCGCTGAGCGCGCGGCATGCCTGCGTGCCGGAGTAATCGAACTCGGCGGCCTGCCCGATGATGATCGGACCCGAACCGATCACGAGCACCTTGCGTAGATCAGCGCGCTTCGGCATGAGTCACCTCGGTGCGCACACCGATCGCGTCGAGAAACTCGTCGTAGAGATGGTCCGCATCGTGCGGCCCGGGACGGCCCTCGGGATGGAACTGCACCGAAAATACGGGGAGATGACGGTGGCGCAGTCCCTCGATGGTCCCATCATTCAGGTTGACGTGCGTCACCTCAACCGATGAGGGCAGAGTGTCCGGGTCAACCGCGTATCCGTGGTTCTGCGTGGTGATCATCACGCGACCGGTCAGCTGATCCAGGACCGGCTGGTTGCTGCCGCGGTGACCGAACTTCATCTTGTAGGTACGGCCACCAACCGCCAGCGCCAGCAGCTGATGTCCCAGGCACACGCCCATCACCGGAATATTGTCTATGATGTCCCGAACTGTCGCCACGACAGAATTGAGAACTGCGGGATCACCTGGACCGTTCGACAGAAGAACGCCCCCCGGCTCGAACGCCGCGATCGCTTCCGGCCCCGTCGTGTGGGGGAGCACGTGGACTTCACATCCGCGACGGCGCAGGGCGTCGATAATTCCAAGCTTGACACCGCAATCCAGCAAAGCGATGCGCGGACCATCGCCGGGGATCACAATTGGTTCCTTGCAAGAAGCTTCACCGACGAGGTCTTGCTCATGAAGCTCAGGGAGGTCCCGAACGCGATCGATCGTGCTCTGATCAGCGCTCCCGGAGATCATTCCGCGCTTGAGCCCGTGTATCCGGAGATGCCGCACCAGCCGCCGGGTATCGAGCTCCGTAAGCCCCGCGATGCCGTGCCCGGCCAGGAACTCATCGAGCGGTTCTCTCGAGAGGTAGTGCGAGGGAACCTCGCAGGCTTCTCTGACGACGAATCCCCGCACGTGCGGGCCGCGCGCTTCCCAGGCCTGCGGGTTGAAGCCGTAGTTGCCGATCAACGGAGCCGCCATCACGACGATTTGGCCGCGGTACGAGGGGTCGCTGATGACCTCTTGATACCCGGTCATGCTCGTCGTGAAGACGACCTCGCCTGCGGCCTCGACCGGCGCGCCGATGCGCGTGCCTTCGAATACCGCGCCATCTTCAAGGATGAGGTACGCGCGGGGGCCGATCATGGCTGCATAATGCTACCAGTCAGTGAATAAACATGCAACCGCCGAGGGCGGGCACGCACAAAAATGGAGCCCCGCGCACGGAGCTCCACAGCCACACTCTTCACAGCGGCAACCATGGTCCCTCCCGGGGTACCATTAATGGTCGCGATCTCTACCGCTTAGACTATTCTACGAGTGCTTGGGGCCTTCCCTGCTGGTTGTCCCTCATGGCCAGTCCATACAGCACCATGGACACCGCAACGATTCCTGCTGTTTCAGTCCGTAGGACCAACGGGCCCAGCGTCACAGGCACGCCTCCAACCCCAGCGGCCTCCTCGACCTCTCGCGCCTCCAGCCCGCCCTCAGGCCCGATGACGATCGCAATTTTCGACGCCCGGCCGGTGTGCTCGAGCACGTCTCGTACGGATCGGTTGCGTTCGGCTTCCCACGGCACAAGGACGAGGTCATACCCGGCAAGTTTCTCGAGCGCCTGTGTCAGTGGTGACGGGTCATAGACGACCGGCACGTCGCTGCGCCCGCTTTGCTTCGCCGCCTCCGTTGCCACCCTCCGCCACCGCTCCGCTCGCTGCCGAGCTTCCGCAACAGTTCGCTCCGACAGGAACGGCACGAACTCTACGACCCCGATCTCCGTTCCCATCCGGATCACGTCGTCCATCTTTGCGCCCTTCGGGACGCCCTGCAGCAGTGTGATGTGCAGAGGAATTCCACTGACCGTGCGAGTGATGACGATTCGGCCTGTCACTTCTCTCGCATTTACCGACTCGAGTTCTACGTCGAACTCCCGGCCGGATCCATCGAAGACCACGACCCGCTCACCCGCCCTCACGCGTAGCACCACAGAGGCGTGCCGTGCCTGCGCATCCCGCAAGACGACCCGGTCGCCGGAAACGGACTCTGGGGAGATCGGAAATCTGTGCATTGGACTCGCGTTACGCGATACGCGTCACGCGTCACGCGTTAGTACCAGGCACCGCCACTCCGCATCTCGTTTTACCTCGAGTAGACGCAACCCAGCGCTGCGCGCCACGGTCTCCATCTCGTTCATGCGGTCCTCAACGATGCCCGATGCGGCGAGGATTCCTCCCGGAGTGAGATGGGTCAGTCCATTCGCCAGGAAGCTCAAGTGGATATCAGCGATGAGATTGGCCAGAATCACATTCGCCTGGTCAGGCACGCCGTCCAGCAGGTGACCCAGGCGCACTGTCACCCGATCCGCCACGCGATTGTGCTGGATGTTCTGCCGTGCCACCTCAACAGCGACGGGATCGTTGTCGATCGCCAGCACCGTGGCGGCGCCCAGCTTCGCGGCGGCAATAGAGAGAATGCCTGATCCAGCCCCGACGTCGAAGACGCGCTCGCCCCCGCGGACATGCTCTTCGATCACGGACAAACACATTTGCGTGGACGCATGCAGACCGCTGCCGAAGGCCATCCCGGGATCGAGCGCGACAACCACGGCGCCGGTTGGCGGGATGGTCTCGTCCCACGTTGGGCTGATCCACAGCCTGCGACCTACCGCGAACGGCGTGAAGTGATTCTTCCAGGCCTGCGCCCATCCCGAGTCCTCGACGATCTCCGTCTCGATATGGGCAGGGCCCGTGTCGAGACCAAACGTCTTGAGGGCCTGAACGCGTGAGCAAATCGCGTTCAACGTCACCATTGTCGCCGGGCCGACTGGAAGGTAGCCGCGGAGCTGCGTGAGGCCTGGCTGGGTAGACTCCTCGACGATCCCGCCCGTCCGGCTTTCCAGGAGAATGTCGGCGATCGCCTCGACGGCCGGCAGCGCCGTGGTAACGGTGATTTCAACCCACTTCATGTTCGCGGCGCGCGACGGCGCGCTGCGGGAAGGGAAATTACTGCAACATCTCCTTAACCTTATCCGTCAGCTTCTTTTTCTGCGGTTTGACATTCTCGCCGCGGAGCTTCGCGAGTTCTTGCAGCAGCCGGCGTTCTTCCGCGCTCAGATTTGTGGGAACTCTGACGCGAAGGCGTGCGTGGAGATCTCCCCGGCCGCCGCGTGGATCCGGCATTCCTTTCCCCGGAATCGTCACCACGTCGTCCGGCTGCGTGCCGGCCGGGATAGCATGCACTGCAGGGCCGTCCAGCGTCGGCACGTCGACTTCATCACCGAGTGCCGCCTGCGTGATCGAGATCGGTATCTCACAGACGAGATCGTTCCCACGACGCTCAAACACCGGATGAGGCGCCACGTCGAGGAACACGTAGAGATCGCCGCGTTCCCCGCCACGCTCGCCGGCTTCGCCTTCCCCTGTGAGCCGCAGCCGCATGCCGGTATCCACGCCCTTTGGGATCGTGACGGTAAGCGTTTTCTTGAGTGGTGTGCGACCGCTGCCGCGGCATTGCTTACAGGGATGGCGCAGCACCGTGCCCGCTCCGCCACACTGATTGCAGGTGGTGATCTGTGTAAAGGACCCGAGCGCCGTGCGCTGCGAGTACCGCATCTGGCCGCTGCCGCGACAGGTCGGACACGTTTCCGGAGTGGATCCGCGTTCGGCGCCGGTCCCAAAACACGACGGGCAGGTGTCCAATCGCTCGATCTCGATCTCCCTCTCCACCCCGCGTGCAGCATCTTCGAGCGAGATCTCCAGGTCGTACCGCAGATCAGTCCCGCGCACTGGAGCGTCTCGGTCCATGCCCGCCGGGCGCCGGCCGAAGAACATATCGAAGATATCATTGAACGATCCGAGCCCGAAGTCTCGGAACTCCTCGGCGGCCGTCATCGGAGACACGGTCCCGAACTGGTCGTACTGCGACCGTCGCTGTGGGTCCGACAGGACCTGGTAGGCTTCATTGATCTCCTTGAACCGCTCACCCGCCTGTGGATCATTCTTCTTGACATCAGGATGGTGCTCGCGAGCCAGCCGGCGGAAGGCGCGCTTGATCTCGTCCTGCGAGGCGCTGCTGTCGAGGCCCAGAATGTCGTAATAGTCCCGCATATTCGCTATGACTGCTCCAGCGTCGAGTTGAGATCCGAGGCAAGATACCGCACGAGCGAGATCACCTTCGCGTAGTTCATCCGGGTGGGACCGAGGATGCCGAGCGCGCCCTCGGCGCTGTCGCCAATCTGATATGCCGCGGCGATGAGACTACAGCCCCGCAAATCCTGATGACGGTGCTCGCTGCCGATCGTGATCCGCACTTGCCGCACCGAGACGGCGCCCAGCAGGTCGGTCACGACGTCGTCACGCTCAAGGGCAGAGATCACAGGCTGAGCCGCCCGAGCATCCTGGAACTCGGGCTGCTTCAGAATGTTGGAGGTCCGCCGGAAGAAGTGCATCGGTGGATTCGGCTCCGCCACGACCGACGCGTAGTCCGTCACGATCGCCAGGGTAAGCGCGATGCCTTCGGGGGCCGGCCCCTGCTCTTCCACGGTGTCCCGGAACTTCCGGCGGACTCGCGCGCGCTCGCGCGCGCTGAGATCGATATAGGGCAGCATCGCATCCACATACACCCGGTACCCCCGGTCAGTCGGAATGCGCCCGGCCGACGTGTGCGGGTGCGACAGGTACCCCATCTCCTCCAAGGCCGCCATTTCGTTTCTGACCGTTGCCGGACTCACGCGGAGGTGCAGCCGCTGCACGACGCTTTCCGATCCCACCGGCTCCGCGGTGTGGATGTAGGTTGCAATGACCGCCCTGAGGATCTCCTGTTTGCGTGGATCCAGCGCAATCATACGCCTCTCCCGATCGAGATTAGCACTCGTTCCAATTGAGTGCTAACCCGGCATGTTTTCCACGATAGCACCGCGTCAAAATCGCTGTCAACGCGCCCGGGCGCTGATGAGCTCTCGCACCACTCGTAGTTCCTCCACAGAGAGCAGGCGGCAGACCGCCAGGTAGACGACTCCTCCCACGGCTGCGCCGATCGTCATCCGGAGTACCGCTCCGGCGAAAGCTGCGCCTGCCGGGAGTATCTGAAGTATGCCCAACATCGCCACGGCGGACAACACGGCGGCCACCCCGATCCGCACCGTGGTCCGCGCAAGCCGCCGGCCCTCGAGGCTGGAAAACCGGCCGCGCAGTATCCACAGCAGCGCCCCCACGTTCAAGGTCGACACAATCGCCGTCGCCAATGCAATTCCAGGCGCGCCCAGCCATCGCATCAAGAGATAGTCCAGGACGGCGTTGAGGGCGATCATGAAGACCCCGACCCGGACGGGAGTCGCCATGTCGTGCAAGGCGTAAAACGTGCGTGTGACGACGTAGTAGATGGCGATCGCGGGAAGCCCAAACGCGTATGCGGCCATGGCGGCGGCCACGGCGCGCGTCGCCTCGACGGTGAACTGGCCGCGCTCAAAGAGCAGCTGGATCAGCGGCTCACGTAACACGATCGCGATGGCGGCCACCGGCGCGATGGCGAACACGGTGGCGCGCAGCCCAAGCGATGTCGTGGCGCGGAGGTCGGCAGTATTGTCCGCGGCTGCGTGCCGGGAGAGCAGCGGGAAAATCGCCGTCGCAATGGAGATCGCAAAAATCCCCACCGGCGCCTGGATCACCTCGTACGCATAGTCCAGGACCGCCACGGGGTTGACGCCCGGCGATGGTGGCAGCAGTGAGGCAAAAAACCGGCCGACGTAGGCGTTGATTTCTACGACCGCGAGCCCGAGCATGGCTGGAACCGCGAGCTTTACGAGCTCGCCGACCGCTGGATGTCTGAGGTCGAGGGGCAGCATGCGAAGGCCCAGCCGTCGCGCCGAGGGCAACTGGACAAGAAATTGTGCCGCGGTCCCCAGGATCCAGCTGATCGCGAGACCCTGGATGCCGATCGTCGGACCGAGGAGGAGCGTTCCAGCGATGATGACGACGTTGAACACCAACGGGGCGAACGCCGGCACGGTGAACTGCTGGTGGGCCTGCAGATATCCCGTGACATAGACCGACAGGGCCAGAAACAGCATCGCTACGAAGATGATGCGCGTGAGCTGGACCGCGAGCGCAACGAGCCCCGGCGATGCTGCGAACCCGGGAGCGGCGAGTGGGATGATCAATGGCGCCAACACCTGGCCGGCAATGACCATCAGGATGCCCATCCCGAAGACGAGTGTGAAGAGGATGCCGGAGACAGTTCTCGCTTCGCGCTCGCCGTGGTGGGCCAGGTAGCGACTGATCGTCGGGATGAAGACGATGCTGAGCGTGCCGCCGAGCAGCAGGCGCTGCACGAAGAATGGAACGTAGTAGGCAATGATGTACGCCGCTTTTGCGTTCGTCGCGCCGAACAGCCACGCGGTGACAATCTCGCGAATCAGCCCCAGCACCCGGCTGGCAACGGTCGCGGCGGCCATGAGCGAGGCCGCTCTCGCCAGACGCATCGGTGAGCGCGATGTTTGCGTTGCTGTCGAAGTCATAAGCGCTTCATGTTAGCATAACCACAGTGACCACTTTTATGGACGAGGTGACAGCGTGGCAAAGCGATCCAAATCCGGATTGAAGCACAAGCGTCAAGATGCAAGACGCAGCGAATGGAACCAGGCGGTTCGTACGGAATTGAGGACGCTCAGTCGAAAGGCGCCCGAGAACAAGGAATCGCTGATGGCCGCCATCGCCGCGCTCGATCGCGCCGCACGGAAGGGCGTCATCCACAAGAACGCGGCGGCGAGGAAAAAGTCCCGCCTCACGCGCAAACTGGGGTCATAGGTCATTGACGACCTACGACCGTCGTTGTGGGTAATGTCAGCTCAGCAATGAGCGTTTCGAGGGCCAGTCGCGGGTGGCCGGTCGTCTTGATCGAGCGATCAGCCTCCTGAAGTCTGGCGAAGATCCGCGGGAACGTCACGGCTGGGAAGTTTTTCGCCTGCTCCATCATCCGGCGCGCCACAAACGGTGGCACACCCAGTGCCTGCTGCACCGTCGCGGGAGCCGCCTTCCGCTCCTGCAGCACGCTGGCGCGCAGCAGCATCCGAAACTGTCGCGCGATCATGAAGAGCACGTACGGAGGGGCTTCTTCCCGCAGCAGGTCATCCAGGTGCCGGAGCGCAGGCCCCGCCCGCTGCTCCCCAATCGCGTCAACGAGCATGAAGATCGTGCTTTCAGAGAGGCGGCTCACCGTCGCCTCCACGTCCTGACGAGTAATCGTGGCGTCGGGCGCCACGAACGCAAAGATCTTCTCCAGTTCCAGGCTCAGCTGCCGCAGACCCAGGCCGACTCGCGCGACCAGCGCCTCGACGGCATCGTGCTCGATCCGCCGCTCTTCCTGTTTGACCCTCGCGGTGATCCATGCCGGCAGCTCCCGCACAGACAGACGAGGGAACTCCTGAATTTCGCCCAGCCGCCGGATCGTCGTGTAGAGCTTGCGTCGCCGGTCAAGCTCGGAGGCCACCAGAATCAACGCCGATGGCGGAGCTCCGCGCTCGAGATACACCGCCAGGCGCTCTTGTTCTGGAGGAGTCCACGAGTCGGCATCCTTGATGACGACGGCGCGTCGTTGACCGAAAAAGGGAAGCGTGTCGACGCGTGTGATCACGTCGCCGAGCTCAACCTCGTCGGCGTAGATGATATCGAGGTTGAGAGCTCGTTCGTCAGCGGGAATCAGCTGGTCGAGCAGCCGCTTGAGCGCCTGCTCCACGAGGAGATCTTCCTCACCAAGCAGCAGGTAGATGTGCGCTGGTGTGGCGGCCTTCGGCATCTAATCCCGCCTACCTGATCTGGGACGGGGACCTTGGGCAAGGGGACCCGTAACTAAGTCACTCCTTAGCCGATCTCCGGGTCCCCGGTACAAGGTCCCCGTCCCAGTCATAAATGTTCTTCCGTGCGCCGTCTGAGCTTGTCGATCAGGTCTTCGATCTCCGACGCATTGGCGTTTGCGTCGACCTCGAGAGCGATACGGAGCACCGTTCCCTCCCCCGCTCCCTGCGGCAGCTGGTCTGCCGGCACGTAGGCCCGTCCACCGCTCTCAAAGATCAGCACGGCCACGCCGTCTTCGACGCGATCAATTATTGCTCGCATCGCGTGCGGTACGAACCCAGAGTGTGCGGCCATCCGATTCCACCGTCACCGCTCCGTGGCGGTCGGTCCTGTAGATACGCGCCCCGACTGCGGACAGCGCATCGAGGGTCACCGCATGAGGATGCCCGAAGGGATTCCAGGAGCCCACGGAGATCACGGCCACCTGCGGGGACACCGCATCGAGGAACTCCGGCCGGCTGCTGGTGCGGCTGCCGTGGTGCGCGACCTTCAACACCGTGCTCCGCAACTCATCGCCGCCGTCTACCAGCTTTCCCTCAATCAGGCCCTCAATGTCGCCAGTGAATAACGCGCTGACCTCCCCATACATGAGGCGCACCACAACGGAGTTGAGGTTGACGTCGGAACCCGACCCATGAATAAGTGGTTCTTCAGGATGCAGCACAAGCGCCTTGACGCCGCCCGCCAGGTTGATCTCCATCCCTCGCCGCGCGAGCCGGTAGGGAATCCTGTGGGCCTCGACGACGTGCAGCAGGTGCGGGTATGAGGGCGCGGGATGCGGATACCCGCTGTCGAGCATCACGCCGACCCTGAAGTTCTCTGCGACCGCAACGAGTCCTCCGGCATGGTCTTCGTGCGGATGAGAGAGCATCAAGACGTCAATCTGCCGGATCCCGATCCGGCGTAGTGCCGGGATGACCCGGCGTACGCCGATGTCGTAGCCGGATTTGTGACTTTCATGGCCTTCGATCTCCCCACCGCCGTCGATCATCATGACGCGGCCGGAGGGCGCGCGGATCACAATCGCGTCCCCCTGCCCAACGTCAAGAAACGTCATCACAAGACGATCCGGAGCCAGCGCTGCGGCGACCTGCAGCCACAACAACGTGGAGATCACGCCGGCAAACGCGATGCGAAATGCCGCAGGCCGCGGGCGCACTCCCCGACGCAAGAACTCGGTCGCCGCGATCAATGTGAGATAGGACAGCCCCACGACAATCAACGACGGCGGGCGCACGTCCACAGTGGCCCCAGGCAGCTGGGCGAAGAACGTCGCGGCGAAGGCCACGGCATTCACCAGCGGGACGAGCAGGGCTGCGAGGAAGTTGCCGATCGGAGGGATTGTCACTCCCGCGATGCCACAGAGGAAGCCCACTGGTACGAGCACAGCGACCAGCGGAATGACCAGCAGGTTACTGACGAACCCGGCGAGGGAGACCTGCGCGAAGTGGACGGCAAGGATGGGCATCACGCTGAGTTGAGCGGCAACCGTGAGTGCAACCAGCGTTCGCAGCGCGCGGGGCAGCGCCGTCAGCCGCTCGCTCAGCGCGGGAGCGACATAGATCAATGCCCACGTGGCTGCAAACGAAAGCTGGAAACCGGCATCGAACAGTAGGAGGGGACTGCTTACCAGCAGCGCGAGCGCGGCTGCGGCGAGGGCGGCATAGAGATCGCGCTCTCGGCCCACGAGTATCGCCGCAAGACCGGCGAGCGTCATGA
>JAHZOA010000052.1 GCA_020028455.1 Armatimonadota bacterium
CCGGCAAAGTGTGGATCATATTTCAAGCGCGCGCCGTCAGCGGTCAACTGCAGCGCCAGCCGGTCGGGCCGGAAGTTCCGGATGCCGAGCGCGCCGGCACCGGACACTGTGCCCTCTCCCATTCGCGCCGTGAACTGACCGATACGCACCTCGTTGGCATCGAAGGTGACCGTCGCGGCCAAGCCGGTCAGCGCGGGTTCGACGCGCCGTACCCTGATCGAGGCATCGCTCGTGCTGATCGATCCCTCCATTCTCGGTTGGGAGACGGTCCCTGTGATCCGGACTTCACCCGCGAGCGGTCCTTTGGCTTCTTGGACGGCATCCGTCAGCAGCCCCAGGACGCTGAGGTCCGCGTCGACCAGTGACAGGCGTAGATCCATCGGTCGCGTCTCATCGAACCGAAAGCGCGCCGGGTTGAACGGAACGTTGCCCTCGAGCCGCGCCTTATGCTGGCCTTCTTGCAACACCGCAGGCGAGATCTGGAACTGTCCATCACGATAGAATGCCTGGAGGATGAGGCGGTCGAAGCTCGCGCTGCCGATCGTACCATCCGTCACCGTTGCCGAGAGTCCGACGAGCGGCTCGGCGAGACGGCCGCTCAGCTGCAGCGTGAAGTCGACCGCCCCCGCAAGCGGACGCTGGACGCGGAGCAGCGGACGCAGAAGATCGAGGTTGAGACCCGTCCCCGCGAGTTCCACTTCGCTCTCGCCTTCAAGGTCGATCCGGCCCGCGCCCACCAACTCGCCCTGCTGGGGATGCACCACGAGCCGGCGCAGGGTGACCGCCTGATCGGCATAGGTCGCTTCGACCACCGCATCTCGGATTGTGTGGTCGCCGAGTTTCCCGTCCTGCAGGGAGGCGTTGACCGTCACGCGCGGGGTGCTGAGCGGGCCGGACACAGAGAATTCACCGTCCAGCGTTCCGCTGAGTGGTACAGGTGGACGCACCCGGAAGAGCGACAGTAATCCTGACATCTCGGCCCCCGTCGCCGTGATGCGCAGGTCGGCCGCGGGATTCCGGTTCAGCTGCACGCTGCCACGAAGCGCGAAGGTTCCATCTCCTTGATGCAACTCCAATGGATTGAACGTCAGCCGCGACCCTTGGAGCTGCACGCGTCCGGATGCGCGATCGAACCGCTGCCCGTTGACGACGAGTAAGGTCGACGCGATTGCAGCATCTACGGCAGGCGCGCGCAGTGTCGCGCCGATCGTCCCCGTCAAGTCCACCATCCCGTCCACATCCACGACCTCGGTCCGCAGCGCGCCGATATCTCTCAAGTGGAAACCCTGTGCTGCGAACGAGATCCGGAGCGCTCCCTCCCGGCTGACGCTGCCCTGCGCCTGGATGGTCGACGCGTTAACTGAAGCCTCGGCCCTGTCCAGGAGGAGATGCGTCCCGGTCCAGCGGAATTCGGCCCGCGCCTGGTCGATGCGCTGGCCCTCAACCCGTCCATCATGCAGTTCCACAATGCCTGACGCATTGGGCTGGTTGAGGGGACCGGTGAGATGCAGATCGCCACGGATTGTTCCCTGGAGATCGAGGGGGACATCGGCGATGTCGAGCCATCGCTGCGCCGGAAGGCGATCCGCCGTCAGCCGGAGATCGAATGCTCCGCGTCCGGTCCACGCGATCGAGCCAGCGAGCTCGTAGATCCCTGGGCCGTCGCGGAGGCGAAGGCCAGGCGTGGACACACCGGTGGGCGTGACGTGGACGCGGCCGAATGCTCTATCAAAAGGAAATGGACCGAGGGTGCCGTTACGGACGGCCATCTCTGCCGCCAGGACGGGTGCCCGCGTGGTCCCGCGCAGCTCGCCGACAAAGTCTGCGCGGCCCGACAACGCGCCTTTCAGCCCAAAGCGCTCACTAACGGTGCGCAGGCTGACCTCGTCGGCCGCTACCTTCATGGCCAGCGTGCCGGTCCGGCCGATGACGCCATACGCATGCACGGTGCTGGACCCCGATTGCGCGTACAGCCGGTCGATCTCCACGCGCCCGCGGGCATAGTCAAACAACGTTTCCAATCTGTCGAAGGCAATCCCGAGGGCAACCCCGCGGCCCATCTGGATGCGGCCCTGTGCAACGGTCCCGGCCCGGGTGCCCGCTGCGGCGAGGGCGCCGGTTGCCGACCCGCGCAACGACGGATCGAGGACGAGCCCGAATCCAGGGAGGATCCGCGTATCCAGGTTGCGCATCTGTGCGAGGGCAAAGAACGTGCGATCTCCTGGATCGAGCCGGAAGTGTCCTGCCATCTGTCCGCTTCCGGCCGCGAGCGACATGCGGTCGAAGATCAGCAGGCCTCCATAGTACGAAAAGTCGCCGCTCGCGTTTGTAAAACCCTCACGGTTCAAACGACCGTATGCGGCGTCGACGCGTCCTTCGATCCGCGGGGACACGAGCGATCCGACAATGCGCGCGTCACCATTGGCCTGGCCCTCCAGCCGCACGGCGGCTCGAGGAAATACCAGGCGCTGCAAGGTTGCGAGATTCAGCGAGGGCGAACGAACCGCGAGATCGAAATGGACGCCCGCCACGTGCGTGATCGTCCCGCGGACCCAGATCGGAGAGATTGGGCCGCGAGCAGATGCACTGCCGACCGCCATGCTCAGTCCTTCGGTCGACACGCCGGTGTTGTCTACCAGCAGCGGCCCGTTGACTTCTGACAGCGTCGTGCGCTGGGGCAACAGTTCTGCACGTGCGGCTCTCAGCAGAATACGCCCTCGGTAGTCGAGCGCGATTCTGTCGATCCAGTGGCTCGCAAGGAGATGAATGGTACCGTCGAATGTGCCACCGCGCCAGGCGAGCCACGGGAGTCTCAAGAAATACGGACCCCAGAACTCACTGGATGCGCCGCGGGTCGTGACATCGAGATCAAATGTCCCCTCTCCGATGGTGGCGACCCCGGCCGCGCGCAACAACGCCGGCGTGTCACCATCAGTGTTGATGGCGTCGGCGGAAATGCGTACACGCGGGGCATCGGAGAAATCGATGAGCCCGGTGATGCGCTCGAAATGTGCGCCGAACGGGGATTGGATCGCCAGCGCATCAGAGAACACGAGCGTGCCCTCACGCACCCTCACCGTGCCCCGGAACGAAGGAACCTCCGCAGCAGCATCGTCACGTTCAAACAGGTCGGAGTAGTTCCACCGGCCTTTACCGTCACGGCTCAGCACCAGGAACGGCCGGTCCACCTCAATGGCGATCACACTCTGGGCGATGCCGCGGCCGGTGAACAAATCTCTGGTGAGGCGACCGATGTCGAACCGGACGACGACGCGCGGGGCTTCAAAGAATGATCCGCGGGGAAGCTGATCGGGGTTGGCGACTCGCACTCCTTCAAGCACAATGCCGCGCACGGGGTCGCCGCCGATCCGGAGGACCGTGACGTCGCGCCCCAGCGATTGCGTGGCTTCGCGGACTAACCTGGACCGCACCGACTCCGTCAGGTCGCCCCGCACGAGGAGCCAGCCCACGGCGACGATCACGAGGACCGCCGCTACAAGGGTCGCAAGGAGAATTCTACGCATGATACCGGTGGTTCAACAAACGGCGAGACGAAGAGCCGGCCCCCTGCTCTTCATTCCCTCCGCGACTGCCTTGTACTCACGAGGAATCACAAGCGAGAGACGCCGGATCGCCGGCGGCGGGTTTACCGGATCAACACCGGGATCTGCACCTCACCCTGCAGGAACCATTCCGTGCGGATCAGCCGGCCGGCGAATACATCGAACTTCAGAAACTCGGAGCCCTCGGGGGGCAGTCCAAACGGGACGATCTGAATCAGCAGATCCGTATACTTCCCGAAATCCTCGAAGAGCTGGATCGCCTCGTCGAGGTCACGCGCCGGGAGAGGCGACGGTTCGGCCATCAGCTGCTGGCTCACTCGCTCTTCCAGCGGGAATTCAAGAGGGATCTGCAGGCCGGATGACCGCACAATGAGCACGGCCGGGCCGCGCGGGAAGTTCCGCGGGATCGGTACGTCAATGACCTGTGAGGTCATTGTTTCCTCCTGGAAGGGCCGGATCGACATGCGCACGCGCAGGGACTCGCCGGGCGATACCTCGCGGCGCTCCGCCTGGACGTCCGCGATCAGCGCCGTCATGCGCTTCGTGGTAAAGCTCACCTCGATGTTAATGTCCGACGCATCGACCGTTACGAGATCGTTGTAGAACATGAAATTCAACGCGTCGGGGAGCTCGAGCAGCGCTGCCATCGCCATGTCGCGGGTGTTGTAGATCAAGTTCTCCCGCGTGACCACGCGCGGCAGGCCCTTGCCGCGCATCGTGATGCGTACCTTGACGGTCCCGCCGCCTTGCACCTGTTCGCGGACCTGTTCTAGGGTCGTGAGGGTCATCGCCGTCGTAAACAGTTTGGCAAGATCCGGACGCCGCACGACCTGAAAACCGCGGTGCACCGTCTTGCCCTTGTCCAAATCAGTGATGCTCACCCGCACAGCGAACATGCGGGGCATCTGTCCGATGACACCGCGAATGCCGGGACCGCGATCCTGGTCGATCTTTCCGATCAACTCGCCCAGGTTACCCTCTTTGAAGGGACGCTCCAGCGTCCGCACCACCGTGATGATCTCCGATGTGGTCAGTCCGTATTCAACTTCGCCCAGGAGCTCCCACGGGTGGCCGCAGATCAAGAGTCTGTTACTCGTTCGAAGTGTGACGGTGCAGATGCCCCCGTAGTTGATATCCCCGCGCACCTGCACGATGCCCACAGAACTGCCGGGACCGATCTGTGCGGCCTCGAACTCCGCTGAGCCCCCCAGCGATTGCAAGAGCGGTTGATTGAGACCCAGCACACGCTGCACGATGCGCAGGGCCCGGGGGGAGGCGCCGGAGATGCTGGCAGGAAACGTCGCCGGCACGAACGCTGTGGTGTGCGGCACCCGCGCGGCGTCGATCTGCTTCGCCTGCTCAAACGTGTTGGCAATGACAAACCGAGACGTCGGCCGGCCTTGGATCTGAATCGGACGGTCGGCCATGAACACGCGCGGCCACGCGGACTCAGCGCCATTCTTGATGTCGAGCACGCGCAGCATCTCTTCGATCGGGGTCGCCAGGGCCAGCTCTCTCTTGCCAGGTTGATACAGGTAGCCCGCACTGAGCGCGCCAATGAGTTTGCCATTGATGTACAGAGGACTGCCGCTCATGCCGGCAGCGGTGCCGCCGGTGATATCTGTGATCGGGCCAGAGATCCTGAACAGGATGAGATGCTTGACCGGAATGGCTCCAAGGCCGGAGTTCAGGATCCCAATAACCTCGAAGTCGAATTGCTCGATCTTTTGGCCTTTGATCACGGTGCGCGAGATACCGCGCATGCCCGGCTTCACCTGCGATAATGGCATGATCGCGGGAAGCCCGTCCCTGCTCTGCGCCCAGCCTGCGACCGGCCAGAGGAGCGCGGTCACGATGACCGCAATGACAATCACTCGCCCTCTCACCTGACTACCTCCCATCTCATTTCCTTGTTTCCTCGTTTCCTTGTCCCCGTACTCAATCCTTGCGTCACAAAAAATCCCGGGAACTGCTGTCCCGGGTGTACCACGACCCTGTCACGAAATGGTCAGCGCGGCATCAACCTCACCACAACGTCTCCACGCTCGACACGCTGGCCCGGGCGTACGAGCACCTCACGCACTACGCCCTCGCGCGGCGCTCGCGCCGCGATACTCTTCTGGCCGGTCAGCGGGGTCCGGACGTAGAGCAACGGCTGCGCGTCCTCCACGCGGGCATCGACCTCGACGAGATCGTCGGCCAGCACGACGCCGGTCAGGGAGCTCTTCACCTCCACAACGTCTAGACGCGGAGCGGCCCCAGCGGCGCTCGCCAGTATGGCCATTGTGACCAAGATAACTGCCAGCCTGTGCATCGTATCCCTATTGTACCCCTTCATTAGCCTGTAAACTCGTCGGGCGCGGAATCGGCCCTTCTAAAGTAGAAACGCAAAGTCTCTACGATTCGTTCCGATGCGCGCCCGTCTCCATACGGGTTGCGCGCCTGCGCCATGGCCCCATACGCACCCGCGTCCGTGAGCAGCTTGGTGGCCTCAGCGACGATGCGTCCGCGGTCCGTCCCCACTAGGCGCAGCGTGCCCGCCTCGACCCCTTCCGGACGCTCGGTAACCCGGCGGAGGACGAGAGCGGGACGGCCCAGCGCCGTGGCTTCCTCTTGAATGCCGCCTGAGTCGGTCAGGATCAAATAGGCCTGTTTCATGAGCTGCACCCACGGGCCGTACTCGGGGGGCTCGATCAGGTGGGCGCGCTTGTGCCCGCGCAGCACCTCCGTCACCACCCTGCGCACCGCCGGATTCGGGTGTACGGAAAAGACAACTTCAACGTCAGGAAACCGCTCGAGGAGATCCACCAGTCCCAAATAGATCTCACGCATGGGGTCGCCCCAGTTTTCACGCCGGTGCGTCGTCACAAGCAGCAGCCGCCGTCCATTGAGGCTGGGGATACCGGCGACTGTGGGCATGCCGGTTTGGTCTTTCACGATGCGCAGCGCATCGATGACGGTGTTGCCGGTCACGACGATCGCGTCCTGGGCAACACCCTCGCGAACCAGATTTTGCTTGCCCGCGGGCGTGGCGGCGAAGTGCAGGTCGGTCATCACGGAAGTGAGCCGCCGGTTGATCTCCTCGGGAAAAGGCTGGTACTTGTCGTGGGTCCGCAGGCCGGCTTCGATATGTCCGACCGGAATCTGGCGATAAAATGCCGCGAGCGCTCCGATGAACGTCGTGTGCGCGTCACCCTGCACAAGCATCATCGCCGGCCGGACGTCCTCGAGCACTCGATCGAGCCCCGCGAGCGCGCGCGTCGCGATGTCGACCAACGACTGCTCGGGGCGCATGATGTCGAGATCCCGGTCGGGTGTAATGCCGAACAGGCGCGTCACCTGGTCGAGCATTTCGCGGTGTTGCGCCGTGACGACAACAACGGGAACGAAATCTTTGCTTTCGCGCAGTCGCAGAATGACCGGCGCCATCTTCACCGCCTCCGGCCGCGTACCGAAGACCGTCATGATGGGGAGGGGCGCCAAGGGGTTAACGGAGGTTTGCGGGATCGGGGAGATCTGCCGCTGCGGTGCCTCGAAGCCGGAACAGCCCGAGCCGGCGCACGAGGAGCAGCACCACGAGGATGATGGTGCCCAATACGGCGAGTGATGCGCTGCGGTTGATGCCGGCGGCGGCAAGACCGCCAAGACCGAACACCGCGCTGAGAAGATACAGCACGAGTACGGTCTGGCGCTGGGTAAGCCCGCGATCGAGCAGGCGGTGGTGGAGGTGTTCGCGATCGGGAAGAAAGATCGAGACTGATTTGCGGTACCGCCGCACGATGGCGTATCCGGTATCCGCGATCGGAACGGCCAGGGCCAGCACGGGAATGGCGAGACTCAACGCCGTCGCCGCTTTGAACAGGCCGTACACGGATGCCGCTCCCAGGAGATAGCCAAGCAGCATCGATCCCGAGTCGCCCATGAAGATGCGCGCGGGATGAAAGTTATGCCGAAGGAACCCCACGGAGGCGCCGACGACAGCCGCTGCGAGCGTCATCGTCGCGACATCCCCGCGCGGGGCCGCCGCCATGAGCAGTGTTGCGCCAGTGATCCCCGCAATGCCGGCGGCCAGACCATCCACCCCATCGATCGAGTTGAGGGCGATCGCGAGCGACCCGAGCCAGATGACCGTGAAGATCTGCCCCGCCACCCCCAGCGGAACGGACGTCCCCTGGAGGGGATTGGTCAGAAACGACGTGGTCAATCCGAACATCACCGGAATGGCTGCCGCTACATAAATCAACGGAAACTTGAGCCGCCCGGGAAGCGCGCGCAGGTCATCGACGGCGCCGAGCACCGTGATCGCCACCGCGCCGAGGATCACTCCAACTAAGGGCGAGACCAGCGGCTTGTAAGGTACCGCGAGGATCAAGTAGCGCGGTTCACGCACGAGCGCAACGGGCGAGTCAATGGGAAGCGCCATGAGCAGCGCCAGCATCACCCCGCCGAAGATCGCGAGCCCTCCCATCCGTGGGATCGGCCGCGTGTGAATGTGGCGGCCTCCGGGCGGCGTCACGGCGCCGAGACGCCGGGCAATCCACTGCATCTCGAGCGAGATTGCGTACGTAACGATGAAAGCGATCGCGGCGGCGACGAGATACGGCGGGATGTTCATGCAACGATCCTACAGGCCTTATTCACTAAAGAGGGAGCTCACAGACGTATTCTCGTGGATCCGTC
Organism: Armatimonadota bacterium; assembly: GCA_020028455.1. Lineage (GTDB taxonomy): Bacteria > Sysuimicrobiota > Sysuimicrobiia > Sysuimicrobiales > Kaftiobacteriaceae > JACPRY01. The sequence goes on from JAHZOA010000052.1 coordinate 8,244, forward strand.
TGATCGCATCCGCAAGTAATGGAGCAACGGACAGCACTGTGATCTTCTCGCTGAGCTTTTCGGACGCAATGGGGATGGTATTGGTGACCACGAGCTCCGTAATGGCGCTGTCCCGGAGGCGCTGGACGGCAGGGCCCGAGAGGATCGCGTGCGTCGCGCACGCAAACACTTCGTTGACTCCCCGCTTGCGCAGCGCCTGCGCGCCCATGGTCAGCGTGCCCGCCGTATCGACGATGTCGTCCACGATGATCGCGGTCTTCCTGTAGACCTTGCCGATCACATGCACGACCTCTTTGACCTGATTGGGACGGTCGCGTCGCTTGTCGATGATGGCGATCGGTGCACCCAGCTGCGCCGCAAACTCCCGTGCGCGCTGGACCCCGCCGACATCCGGCGACACGATGACGATATTTTCGAGGTCGAGCGCCCGGAAGCGTTCGGCCAGAATCATCCGGGCCGGCAGATGATCCAGGGGGATGTCAAAGAAGCCCCAGATCTGTCCCGCGTGGAGGTCGATGGTGAGGATGCGGTTGCACCCGGCCGCCGTCAGCAGGTTCGCGACGAGTTTGGCGGAGATCGGCTCACGGGGTTTCATCTTGCGGTCCTGGCGGGCGTAGCCAAAATATGGCAGGACGGCGGTGATACGATCCACTGAGGCCCGGCGCAGCGCGTCGGTGATGACGAGGAGTTCCATCAGGTTCTCGTTCACCGGTGGGCTGGTCGGCTGGATCACGAAGACATCCTCGCCGCGCACGCTCTCCTCGATGCGCACGCCGATCTCGCCGTCGGCATAGCGGAAAATACTCATCTCCGCGAGCGGCACATCCAGTGCCGCCGCGATCTGCTGCGCCAGTGCGGGGTTGCCGTTGCCGCCGAAGAGCTTCAACCGCGGCTGCGGCGCGGCTACCCGCTGGCGCTGGAAATCCTCAACGCTCAGTGTTCGCTGTGACATATTTGATCACGCGGGCCGGCACGCCGACCGCCAGGGCGCCCGGTGGCACATCTTTGTTGACCACAGATCCGGCACCTGTGACCGCTCCTTTGCCGATGCGCACAGGCGCGATCAGCATGGTGTCGCTCCCGATGAAGGCGCCATCTTCGATTACCGTGGGATACTTCCCTTTCCCATCGTAATTACAGGTGACGGTGCCGGCGCCGATGTTGACGCGCTCTCCGATGGTGGCGTCGCCCAGGTAACTCTGGTGATGGACTTTCGTGTAGTCGCCCACGGTGGCGTTTTTCATTTCGGCAAAATTCCCAATCTCGACGAACCGGCCCACCTGCGTGCCAGGACGCAGGTGGCTGTACGGACCAACGCGAGTTCCTTCTCCGACGATACTTCCTTCGACGGTCGAGGCGACGACCGTGACCCGGTCCAGGAGCGTTGAGTCCACCAGTCTTGCCTGCGGGCCGATGACACAGCCGCTGCCGATTCTGGTGGTACCCTCCAGGTGACATTGCGGGTGAATCACGGAATCCCGCCCTACTACTACTCCGGCGTGCACGTACGTGGTGAGCGGATCGATAATTGTCACGCCCTGGTCCATCAGGCCCTCGAGGATCCGGCGGCGCATGACCGCCTCAACCTGTGCGAGTTCTCTGCGAGAGTTGATCCCCATAGTTTCTTCCGGAGACCCCAGAAGCGCGCTGACCGTCCGTCCGCGGGACAGCAGCCAGCTCACGGTGTCCGTGATGTAATATTCGCCCTGCGCGTTGTGCGGGACAAGACCTTTCAGCGCCTCCCGAAGCGCTGCCGGATCATAGACGTAGGTCCCCGCGTTGATCTCTCGGACCTGCTTCTCTTCAGATGAGGCATCGGCGTCCTCGACGATTCGCTGGACGCGGCCGTCCCCGTCGCGGATGATGCGGCCATACCCGGTAGGATCGGAGAGTTCCGCCGTCAGCATCGTCACCGCGGCCTCGGAACTGCGGTGTTGCTCGAGGAGGGCGCGGATGGTGTCGGGGGTGAGCAGGGGGGTGTCGCCATACAGCACCAGCACCGGATCGCTCTGCTGGGTCTGCTGGGGCAGCAGAGGCAAGGCCTGCATCACCGCATGCCCGGTGCCGCGCTGCTCGACCTGGTCAACAAAACGTGCGCGCGGCCCGCCGATCGCCCGTACACCCTCAGCGCCGTGACCTACGACGATGATAGGATCCTCGACGCCTGCAGCTCGCAAGGTTTCGAGGACGTACGTGACGAGGGCCTGGCCGCTGACGCGATGGAGAACCTTGGGGAGGTCGGACTTCATCCGCTTACCCTTCCCCGCCGCCAGCACCACGGCGTGCACCCGCTCCATGTAAGCTCCCACCGGAGGGATTCAATCCTCCCCTATGACATTCCCGCACCCCACTTTGATCACACCTCCCCGCAAGGGCGTGAATTACGGGCGCGGAATCATGTGTCCGTGGCACGTGCATCCCACGATCTGATCATCCGGAACGGGACGATCTATGATGGCGGCGGTGAACCGCCGACGTCCGGCGATCTCGCGATCACCGACGACCGCATCATGGACGTGGCGTCATCGATTCCTGGACGCGGTCGGTCCGAGCTCGACGTTCACGGCCTTGCCGTCGCCCCCGGATTCATCAATATGCTCAGCTGGGCAAACGTCTCCTTGATCGCCGACGGACGGTCGGTGAGTGACATCAAACAGGGCGTCACCCTCGAGGTCATGGGCGAGGGGTCATCCATGGGACCGCTCAACGACCGGATGAAGCACGAGATGGTGGAACACCAGGGTGACATCAAATACGACGTCGCGTGGACGACGCTGGGGGAATACCTCAACTACCTCGTGCGGCGCGGCGTGTCCACGAATGTCGCGTCTTTCATCGGGTCTGCGACGCCGCGCGTTCATGAGCTCGGGTACGAGGACCGTCCGCCGTCCGCAGCGGAGCTGGATCGCATGCGGCGTTTAGTGGCACACGCCATGCAGGAAGGCGCAGTCGGCATCTCCTCCGCGCTCATCTACCCGCCGGCGTCATTCTCCGAGACGAACGAGCTCATCGCACTGGCCGAAGTCGCCGCCGAGTTCGGCGGCATGTATATCTCGCACATCCGCAATGAAGAGAACACCGTGTACGCTGCGCTTGAGGAGTTCTTCGAAGTTGTCCGCTCGACAGGGATCACGGGCGAAATCTACCATCTCAAGGTGTCCGGCGAGGCGAACTGGCCGAAGTTCGACTCGGTGATCGCGCGCATCGAGGCGGCGCGCGCCTCAGAGCTACCCGTGACAGCCGACATGTACCCCTACATCGCGTCCTCCACCGGCCTCGACACCGGTATTCCGGATTGGGCGCACGCGGGCGGACAGGAGGCGCTGGAAGCGCGGCTCAAGGATCCGGCGGCACGAGCACGCATCAAAGAAGAGTTTGCGCTGTTCACGACACCGGAGAACATCATCGTAGTGAGCGTAAAACAAGACGGCCTCAAGCCGTTGATCGGCAGGACGCTGGCTCAGATCGCCGCGGATCGGGGGCAGGACTACCGGGACACGGTCATGGACCTCATTGCCCAGGACCACAGCCGGATTGGGGCCGTGTTCTTCACAATGTCAGAGGAAAACGTTCGCAAGGCCGTAGCGCTGCCGTGGGTCAGCTTCGGTTCCGATGCCGGCTCCATGGCCGCGGAGGGCGTGTTCTTGAGATCCGGCACACATCCGCGGGCGTACGGAACGTTCGCGCGGGTGCT
>JAHZOA010000149.1 GCA_020028455.1 Armatimonadota bacterium
TAGGCCGAGTACACCTGGTCGCGAATGCCGCTGTGATCTTCGCGCGTGCGTCCTTTGCCGATGCCATCATTCATCAGGCGGGAGAGACTGCGTAGCGGCGTGATCGGCGGGTAGATGCCGAGCCGGTGCAGTTCGCGGCTTAGAATGATCTGTCCTTCGGTGATGTACCCGGTCAGATCGGCGATCGGGTGCGTGATGTCATCGTCCGGCATGGTCAGGATGGGCAATTGCGTGATCGAGCCCTTGCGGCCGTGAATCCGGCCGGCGCGCTCGTAAATTGTGGCCAGGTCTGTATACATGTACCCTGGATAGCCGCGGCGGCCGGGAATCTCCTCACGCGCGGCGCCGATCTCGCGCAGGGCCTCGCAGTAATTTGTGAGATCGGTGAGGATGACGAGCACCTGCATATCGAGCTCAAACGCCAGATACTCGGCGGCGGTGAGGGCCATGCGCGGGGTGATGAGACGTTCGATCGCCGGGTCGTCCGCGAGATTGAGGAAGACGACGGACCGGGCCAGTGCGCCGGTCGATTCGAACTGTTCGATGAAGAACGTGGCCTCGCGCTGGGTGATGCCCATGGCGGCGAAGACGACCGAGAATTGCTCCTGCGTGCCGAGCACCTTCGCATGACGCGCGATCTGCGCGGCAATCTCATTATGGGGAAGGCCGGCGCCGCTGAAGATCGGCAGCTTCTGCCCACGGACCAGCGTGTTGAGGCCGTCGATCGCGGAGATGCCGGTCTGGATGAACTCCTGCGGCCGCTGCGAGGCCGTTGAATCTGCGGCCGATCAACTCCCGCGAGACACCGATTCGCGCTAGGTCTTCACGCAGACTGATCGATGTCTTGGCGAGATCCAGCCCCCTCGTCTCTTCGAACACTTGGATGACCGCGTTGCGTTCGGAGACCTCAATCACCTGACCACCGCGCACCGAATCATCCGGCAGGTGAATGTTGACAATTGCCCCATAAGGAAGATCCCGCGCCCCTTCCACGAAGAGCAGCGGGCCAGAGATATACGAAATCGATTGGTATCGCTTTGTCGTCAGCTGCATCACGACGCCTCCGCGCCAACGGTCTTCGCGCCGAACGCCTCGGGCAGCCGCTTGAGCCACTGCTCGAGGTAGACTTGGAACTCATCCTTGGGCACATCCTTCATGCGCCCAACCTCCTCAATTTGCTTGAGATTGAGGATGTCGTCCAGCAACATCCCACGTTTCAATGCAGCCATGGCCCCGTCGTAGAATTTTAGGATGGCCTTGAGAATTCCATACGATTTCTCCAGCGGGCAGTCAGAGTCCACATCGCTGTAGGCACTTTGCTGCAAAAAATCCTCGCGCAGCATCTTGCCGGCCTCGATCACCATGCGCTGGTCATCTTGCAGTGCGTCGGGACCCACCAGCTGTACAATCTCCTGGAGCTCTGCTTCCTGCTGCAGCAGAGCACCGGCCCGGTTGCGCAGTGCTTCGAAGTCTTCTGGCATATGCTCCTTGTACCAACCCGTGAACAATGGCGAGTACAGGCTGTAGGAGCGCAGCCAGTTGATCGCGGGAAAGTGGCGGCGGCTGGCCAGTCGATCGTCCAACGCCCAGAACGTCCCGGTGATGCGCATCGTCGCCTGCGTGACGGGCTCCGAGAAATCCCCACCGGGTGGCGACACCGCACCGACGACGGTAATTGAACCCTGTCGCTCGGGCTTGCCGACGCAGACGGCGCGTCCGGCGCGCTCGTAAAAGGCAGCGAGCCGGCTGCTCAAGTAGGATGGATAGCCTTCTTCCGCGGGCATTTCCTCGAGCCGGGACGAGATCTCGCGCATCGCCTCCGCCCACCGGCTGGTCGAGTCGGCCATGAGCGCCACTTTCGCCCCCTGGTCGCGCCAGTATTCCGCAAGGGTGATGCCTGTGTACACAGATGCTTCACGCGCGGCCACCGGCATGTTGCTGGTATTTGCGATAATCATGGTCCGCTCCATAAGCGGCCGGCCGGTGCGTGGGTCTTTGAGTTCGGGGAACTCATCGAGCACGTGCGTCATTTCGTTTCCGCGTTCGCCGCATCCGACATAGATAATGACGTCGGCGTCGCCCCACTTCGCCAGCGTCTGTTGCATCACGGTCTTGCCGGCCCCAAACGGACCTGGAATCGCCGCAGTCCCGCCCATCGCCACAGGAAAGAGCACATCGATGACACGCTGGCCGGTGACGAATGGCTCGCGAGGGTCCAGACGCTGCTTAACCGGCCTAGGCTGGCGCACCGGCCAGCGGTGCATCAACTGCAGCTCCGTGCCGTCCTTCAGCCGGCAGACCGTCTCGGTGACAGTAAACTCCCCCTTCTTGATCTCCGAGACCTCGCCGCCTTTAACGTCAGGTGGAACGAGGACGTGGTGCTTGAAGCCAAACTCTTGGACCCAGCCCAGCGCGTCGCCCGAATTTACCTGATCACCCGCCTGTAGCGTCGGAGTGAACGACCATTTCTTCGTCCGGTCGAGCGCTACTGCAGTCGCACCGCGTGAGATGAAATCGCCCTTCTCTCGGCGCACACTCTCCAGCGGCCGTAGAATGCCGTCGAATACACCGAAGAGGAGCCCTGGTCCGAGCTCGACGGTGAGAGGGTTTCCGGTGCTTTCTACTGCTTCGCCCACCTTCAGGCCGGAGGTATCCTCGTAGACCTGGACAAACGCCGTGTCACCATCCAGGCGGATGCTTTCGCCCAGCAGGCCTTCGTTGCCGACGCGCACCACATCGTACATCCGCGCGCCGGTCATGCCCTTCGCGATGACGGCGGGTCCGGCGATCTTGATAATGGTACCCCTGATTGCCATTGTTGCCTCCTGATTACCGCAGTTTCACGTAGAACCCGATGTGCTCTTTCACGAGCCTCGCAATGTAGTCCTCGCCGCTCTCCAATTGGGCTTTGGGCGCCGGGAAGGGAATGATGATCGGCGTATCACGACCATGCATCAACCTGTTGATGTCCTCGTCGAGCCCCTTCATGAGATCCTCGTTCACAGCGACAATCCCGTAGTCTTGGGTGAGGAGAGATCGCAGCTGCTCGAGCGTTTGCTGCGGGGACGCAACCTCGCGCACTTCCACGCCGGCGAGCCGAAATCCGGTGGCCGTTTCCGGATCGGTGATGACTGCTACCCTATACAACCGCCATCTCTTTTCTCACTCGATCTCGCGGTATCCCCAGCGCCTTGCTGCGTGCAATCAACCGCAGATTCACCACTTCGTTGTACTTCATAGCCAGATAGCCGATGACGACATCGATGCCCAGCGGATCCTGGAGGTACTGGGCCACCTGAGCCCGGAGCAGCGCCGTTTCCAATTCCCGCTCCATTGCCGCCCGATCGTCTTGAAACGATTTGACGGGGAACCCCTGCAGGCGAATGGCCTGGAGTCCGCGATCTGCAGTCTGCGGATCCGTCATCGCGAGGAACGCGTTTTCCGTCACGCGGCTCCCCGGGATGAAGAATCGTAATTTCTCGTCCCTGCTGAGCCCCTCGACCCGTTGGAGCTTGACGGCGGTCTTCACGTTGGTGGCATCCACTTCATCCTGCAAGAACCGTCGCACGACCTCTTCATCGTGTCCTCGCCCCGACGCGATGCGCATCGCATACGCGGCGTAGTAGCGGTCGAGCCGCAGCTCCAGCGACAGGAGATCTTTGGTTTCTAGGTAGTCTCTCAGGCCCTCCGCGAGCGCCACGGCGAGGGGGTGATTCATCCCTCCGAGCGCCCCGATCACACCCGACACGTCAGGTTGCGCTACGACCTCTTTAAGAGCGGGCTCGTTCAGGCGGCCGGCCGGAATGAGGCTGACGAGGATCTCCTCGTCCCGTCGCCCTGTGTGTTTGGCGCGCAGGATGATCCGGATGTTGGTGAGATCCCAGCGCATGAGCACAAGCTCGATGAGTGCTCTGGCCTTGCCATCTGCGAAGCTCAGAATCCTCGTCGTCGTGAGGTAGAAGTTGCGGGCCACCGCTTTGTCGACGATTTGCAGGGGATCCGTCGAGAGGCTTTGCGCTTCCTGAATTTCGTGCGCATATGGAGTATTGCCCAGAGCCTGGATCAGTGCATCGATGGAGGGCAGCGCGAGCAATTCCTCGATCCGCCCTGGATCGAGGAGCCGGCTGCGCATCGCACGCACCCTCGCGTTGATATACGGAAAGTCAGGCACCGCTGGTAACCCGGTCGTAGGTCGTCGGTCGTAGGTCGTGGGAACGACAGATAATCTTGATCATGTCTACGACCTATGACCTACGACCCACGACCGCCCCACAGGAGGGCGGCAACTTCCGGCGCGACGACGGACTTCACCCGCTCAATCCTCGAGGCCAGCGTGTTCTCAACGACAAAGCGCCCATTCTCAGTGGACAGGCGTGCCCCGCCTCGGACATCTTCGGCAGGCTTCACCTCTGCGTCGAGCTTCAGTTCCCGCAGGGCGGCGCGCGCCAAGTCCAGATCGCTCGGATGGACTTCCACGACGAGCCGGCCCTCTAGTTCGGCCGCAGCTTCCCGGATGAGGCCACGAAGGAGAGATGTGTAGCGTGATCGGTCCTGCGCCACCCGCGCCAGTTCCGCTTCCGCTTTCGCAAAGACGTCAGCCAGGGCCTCGTCTTTCGCCTGCAGCACGAGCGCAGCAGCGCGCACCTGGGCGGCGCTCTCAGCACGCATGCGAGCGCTTTGTCGCTCGGCGTCGAGCTGCTGGCGGCGGGACGCGAGGTGTGTCTCCGCTTCTTGCTGCGCTTCTGCAACAATCTGATCGACCTGAGCCTTGGCCTCATTGAGCAGTCGCTCGCGCTCGGCATCGGCTTCGCGTTGAAGAATCGCGACGAGTTCTGATTCCATCTACTAGATATTGCCGATGAGGAAGAATGCGACCAGGAAGCCAAGGATGACCATCGTTTCGGGCAGCGCCAGGAAGACCAGCAT
>JAHZOA010000150.1 GCA_020028455.1 Armatimonadota bacterium
CTGGCGGTTGAGGACATCAACGCGCGCGGCGGAGTGCAAGTCGGCAACCGCCGCATCCCACTCGAGCTCGTGATCCTGGATGACGAATCCGATCCCACGAAGACCGTGAGCCGCCTCGAGACGCTAGCGACGCAGGGCGCGGTTGCCTACCTCGGTGGCTTCGGCAGCGACCTCCACGCGGCGGCGGCCGCCGTCGCGGAGAAGAATCGGATTCCCTACTGCGGTGTGGCGTTTGCCCTCCACTCCATCCACCAAAAGGGTTTCAAGTTTCTCTTCTCACCGTTCATCAAGTCCCCCGATATCGCCATCGGCATCTACAGATTTCTTAACAGCGTGCCGACTGCGCAGCGCCCTCGACGCGTGGCCATCTTCGCCGAGCGTACCGACTGGGGCCGCGAACTCGATCGTCTCTGGACAGCCCGCTCGACCGAATTCGGTTACCAGGTCGTTCTGTCGGCTGAATATTCGGTGGGGACGCGAGACTTCTCTGATATCATTCTGCGGGCCAAGGCCGCTGGGGCCGAGGCCGTCTTCTCAGTGCCCACGCCGCCGGACGGGCTCGCGCTTATGCGCCAGATGAAAGAACTCGATTTCAATCCCAAGGTCATCCTGATGATTCGCGCGCCCGATGCGGTGAGCTGGACACAGGCGTTGGGCAAGGATGGTGATTACGTGCTGCTGACTCCCGGCTGGCACAACGCCTTCAAGTCCTCCGGAGTGGCCGAACTCAACGCGAAGCACCAGCAGCGTTTCGGGCGTCCCGCCGACGTCATCACCGGTCCTTCCTACGCGTGCGTTCAGATCGTCGCCAACGCGATCGAGCGGGCAGGTCGGTTCGACCCTGTGGCGATCCGTGACGCTCTGGCGGCCACGAACATGCAGACCGTGGCCGGTCCCGTCCGCTTCAGGGCTGACGGTACGGGCGTGGTCCCGTTCGTCGTAGTGCAGTGGCAAAACGGGACGCAGCAGCTGGTGTGGCCAAAGGAGATGGGCGCGGTGCCGTTCCTCTATCCGGCGCGTCCCTGGCGTGAGCGGTGACGGCCCCGAATTGCTCGAAGCCGAGGATCTCTCGAAGTCGTTCGGTGGACTGCGAGCCGTAGATCGGCTCTCCTTCGCGGTCGTCGAAGGCGAGATCCTCGGCCTGCTTGGGCCCAACGGATCCGGTAAGACCACAGTCTTCAACTTAATAGCGGGCGCGCTGCCCGCGGATCGTGGCCGGGTACGATTCTCTGGCCGTGACATCACGCGCGAGCCTCCCAGCTTCAGAACGCGTCTTGGTATCGCGCGCACCTTCCAGCTCGTTCGCCCGCTTCCCAATCTCACTGCGCTCGATAACGTCCTGGTCGCCCGGCTGTACGGGCGCGGCCGATCTACGGCACTGCGAACAGCGCGCGATGAAAGTCTGGATCTGCTATCTCTGTTTGGCCTCTCCCAGAAGGCCACAACCTCCGCGCATGCGTTGACACTTGCCGAGCGCAAGCGGCTGGAGATCGCTCGCGCGCTCGCCGCGCGTCCGCAATTGCTCTTGCTCGACGAGCCCCTGGGAGGGCTGACCACGACCGAAGTGAGCGCTGCCCTCGCTCAATTCAGACGGATCCAGGCAGAGGGCATCACGCTGGTGATCGTTGAGCACAACGTTCACGCGGTCCGCTCACTGTGCGACCGCGTCATCGTCCTGAACTCAGGCAGGCTGATTGCTGAAGGACGGCCCGCCGAAGTGCTGTCACGATCCGAGGTCATTGAGGTCTATCTCGGGAAGGCGTCGAGGGCCGCGCTTCAATGAGCTCAATCCTCCTTCAGAATGCGATCTTCGGGCTCCTCGTCGGAGGGCTGTACGGGCTGGGCGCAGTCGGGCTGTCGCTGGTCTTCGGCGTGCTCAAGATGCTGAACGTCGCCCACGGCGAGCTGATCATGCTCGGCGGGTATGTCAGCGTCTGGCTCTTCACGCTCTGGCGGGTCGATCCGTTCGTGTCCATCCTGGCAGGCGGACCTGCGCTGTTCCTCGTGGGCGCGGTGCTGTATCAGGCGCTCTTCCGCCGACTCATCCACTTTCACGAAGAGCACAAGATCAAGAACTCGATCCTTATCGGGTTCGGTCTCGCGCTCATTTTGCAGACGGTCGCGATTCTGGTGTGGGAGGCCGATGAGCGTGCGGTGACGCCGTCGTACGCGGGCTCGGTCTTCGCACTCGGCGGCGTGGTCGTGCCTCTCTCGCGCTTTGCGGCGCTTCTGCTATCGTTCGCGGCGCTCGGCGGGTTGCATCTATTCTTGACGCGGACGCGCTATGGGACGGCGATCCGCGCAACGGCGCAAGATGAGCAGGCCGCGGCGCTGTCCGGCATTCCGACCGGTACGATCTACCTGGTCGCGTTCGCTTTGGGCAGTGCGCTGGCCGGAGTGGCGGGTGCGCTCGTGAGCGTGTCCGACGCGATCAGTCCGGCGATCGGCCTGAACTGGACGTTGAAAGCCCTCATCGTCGTCGTGCTGGGCGGAATGGGCAACATTTTCGGCACATTTATCGCGGGACTGTTCCTGGGCGTGGCAGAGTCGCTGAGCGGCTTTCTGCTCGGCAACGTGTACCGCGAGGTGGTCGGCCTGGCCCTTTTCCTCATCGTCCTCAGCCTGCGTCCGCAGGGCCTGTTCGCTCGAGGCTGAGCGTGCGAGGACAAGTGGTCGCGGTCTCGCTGATCGCTCTTGCACTCGTACTCCTGCCGGCGCTCGCGCCGCGCGATAATGTCCTGAACTGGGTCTTCCTCGCGCTGCTCTACGGGGCGCTCGCGCAGAGCTGGAACCTGCTCGGCGGATTCGGGGGACAGGTCAACCTTGGGCACGCCGCATTCTTCGGCCTGGGTTCGTTGGTCACACGGACGCTGTGGCTGAATCAGGTGCCCCTCCCGCTGGCGCTCGTCGCAGGTACGGCCGCAGCCACGGCGATGGGGGTGATTATCGGGGCGCCATCGCTCAGACTCCGCGGCCCATACTTCGCCATCGGCACACTCGCCGTCGCTGAGATCCTCAGGATTACGACCGCCAATGCACTTCCGGAGGTATCGTTTCTTCCGACCACATACCTTGCCGGATATCGGTTACTGCCTAGGTATTATCTGGCGCTCGGGCTCGTATCCGCGGTGACGTTTGTCGCCTGGTGGCTGACACGATCGCGATTTGGCTATGGGCTCGCGGCCGTCCGTGAAGATGCAGACGTGGCCGAGGCCATCGGCGTCCACGCGTTCAGTCACAAATTGCTTGCCTTCGTGTTGAGCAGCCTCTTTGCGGGGATGGCGGGCGGTCTCTTTGCCTACTACCACGTGTCGTACTATCTACAATTTCCGTTCAACCCCATCTGGACGTTCGACGCGCTGCTCATCACGTTTCTCGGGGGCGCCGGGACCGTGTGGGGGCCGCTCGTCGGCGCAGGTTTCTTCCTCTTATTGCGTGAGACCCTGGCCCTCCGACTCGTAGAACTTCACCTGCTGATCTTCGGCATCGTCTTCGTGCTGGTGGTCTTGGTGTTCCCCGGCGGATTTGTCGCGGCCTGGCGCGCCCTTGCGACCCGGTCAGAGAGATCGCTGCAGTGACTGCACAACGCTTAGATACACAAGTCGGGATCGTCGGAGCGGGACCGGCAGGGCTGCTGCTCTCGCACCTGCTCCATCTCCAGGGCATCAGGTCTGTCGTGCTCGAGATTCGCAGCCGCCGAGAGATCGAGGGAACGATTCGGGCGGGCGTGCTGGAGCAAGGCACGGTCGACCTGCTGATCGAGTCGGGTCTCGGTGAACGTCTGCAGCAGGAAGGCCTCGCGCACCATGGGATCGAGTTGCGCTTCCGTCGACGAGGCCACCGTATCCCCCTGAGCGAGCTCACCGGTGGCCGAGCGATCACGCTTTACGCCCAGCATGAAGTCATCAAAGATCTCGTCAGGACTCGGCTCGAAGCGGATGGTCAGATCCTCTTCGAAGTCGCGGATGTCAGCGTGGACGGCTTGGCAAGTTCAACACCGAAGATTCGCTTCCGCAAGGACGGCGAGCTCCAGGAACTGACCTGCGACTTCATTGCCGGCTGCGATGGCGGTCAAGGGGTCTGCCGCCCGTCCATCCCGGCGGGCGTGCTCACCGCCTTCGAGCGGATTTACCCTCTAGGCTGGCTCGGGATCCTGGTTCGGGCTCCGCGGTCGTCGAAAGAACTCATCTATGCACTCCACGACCGTGGCTTCGCCCTGGTCAGCACCCGTTCGCCGGAAATCCAGCGCATGTATCTCCAGTGCGAACCCAACGACAGCATCGACAACTGGCCGGATG
>JAHZOA010000151.1 GCA_020028455.1 Armatimonadota bacterium
ATCCTCTGCGCTGGCCTTCGTCGGTCTTGACGAGAACACCCGTCAGATCTTCCTGATCAGATCCGATGGCGGTGGGCTGCGCCAACTCACAAGTCCCCCTGGGCACCACGAAGGTCCGGTCTGGTCGCCGGACGGTAGGACCCTGAGCTTCGTCCGCACCGATAATCGCGGAACGCAGATCTACACATTGCGCGCCGATGGATCTCGGAAGCGTCGTCTCACAGAACCTCCGGGTTCACACCGCGCGCCCGCGTGGTCACCCGATGGCCATTGGATCGCGTATGTCGAGGATCGCGACGCCAGCTCGCAGATGTTCGTCATGCGCGCGGACGGCAGTGGCAAGCGCCGACTGACTTCACCACCACGTAGCAATCAGGCACCAGCGTGGTCCCCGGATGGTACCCGGATCGCCTATCTCTCTCGGCTTCCCGGCCGCCAGGCAGAACTGTTTGTGATGCGCGCAAATGGCAACGACCAGCGTCTGGTGCCGACCCGGTCCACAGGAACGATTCCCGTCGTCAACAGCGCGCACTGGCTGCCTAATGGCTCAGCGTTGGTATACACGTCGCGGGCGGGCGTGGCGGCGGATGAAATCGCCTTCGTGCAACCAGACGGATCTGGCTACCGGTGGTTCAGCACGGGTTACGCACCGATGCTTGCGCCGGACATGACACAGGTCGCCTACGTCGTGTCGAGGGTTGGTAGTGCGCAGGTGTACACCAAGCCGTTCGCCAGCGGGTCCAGTCGGCCACTCACGCCGCGGACATGGATCAGCGTGCGGCCAGCCTGGTCGCAGGATGGTCAATGGATCGCATACCTATCCGTGAAACCGGGAGAGTACCTGGGAGTGTGGGTGATGCGACCGGATGGCAGCAGGCAGCGGCGTCTCGCGCCGGCAGCCGGAAACCTGGAAGTACTGCCGCTAATTTCCTGGCGACCTCGATGAGTGGTGGAGCTCAGCCCCCCAGGTAGGCCCGCTTCACGTCCTCGTTTTCTCTTAGCTCGGCCGCAGTTCCTGAGAGCGCGATCTCGCCCGTCTGCAGCACGTATCCGCGGTGAGCCACCTGCAGGGCCATGAACGCGTTTTGCTCCACCAGCAGAATCGTCGTGCCCAGCTTGTTGATGTCGGTAATCGTTTCGAAGATTTGCTCGACGAGCACCGGCGCCAGCCCCATCGATGGCTCGTCCATCAGCAAGACGCGAGGCCCGCCCATGAGCGCCCGTCCGATGGCCAGCATCTGCTGCTCGCCGCCCGACAGGGTTCCCGCGACCTGACGCATGCGCTCCTTGAGCCGCGGGAACAGGGTGAAAACGCGGTCAAGGTCGTTCTGCATGGCCTGCGTGTCCGTGCGAGTGAACCCCCCCATCTCGAGATTTTCCATAACGGTGAGCTGCCCGAAGATCCTTCGCCCTTCCGGCACCTGCACCAACCCCTTCGCCACAACATTGTGGGGCGCGATGGCGGTGAGATCCTCATCCTCAAAACGGATCGTGCCCTGGAGGGGCCGCAGCAGTCCACTGATGGTGTTGAGGGTCGTGCTCTTCCCTGCGCCATTGGCGCCGATGAGCGTCACAATCTCGCTGGGCTGTACCTGGATCGAAATGCCTTTGAGCGCGTGGATCTGGCCGTAATAGACATGAATGTCCTTGACTTCCAGGAGTGCCATACGCGCTAGTGGATGGAGACCTTTCGCGTGCCGAGGTACGCTTCGATCACGCGCGGATCGTTCTGGACCTCAGCGGGCGTGCCCTCGGAGATCTTCGTGCCGTAATCCAGCACGGTCACCTTCTCCGAGATGCCCATTACGACGCGCATCTGGTGCTCGATGAGCAGAATCGTGATGCCGAGCTCATCGCGCAGCCGCCGGATGAACTGCATCATTTCCATCGTTTCTCTCGGGTTCATCCCAGCCGTGGGCTCGTCAAGCAGAAGCAATTTGGGTCGGGTGGCCAGCGCTCGTCCGATCTCCAGCCGGCGCTGCTCGCCGTAGGGCAGATTCCTCGCCAGAAGGTCTCCTCGCCCCCGCATGCCCACAAAATGCAGCAGCCGGCGCGCCTCCTGTGCCGCCTCGTGCTCCTCCCGCCGTGTCGACGGCGTGTTCAAGATGGCGCCGATCCATGCCGACTTCAAATGGGTATGCATCCCCACGAGAATGTTCTCCATCGCCGTCACGTTCGCGAACAGCCGGATGTTCTGGTAGGTGCGCGAAACGCCCGAGTGGGCAATCTCATCCGGCCGTAGCCCGACCAGCGACATCTCCGAAAACCGGATCTCTCCTTCTTCGGGCTTGTAGAATCCCGTCACGCAGTTGAAGAACGTGGTTTTTCCCGCGCCGTTCGGGCCGATGACGCTATGGATGGACTGCTCCGCCACATCAAGGTCGAGCTGGTTCAGTGCCACCAGCCCGCCGAAGCGCTTCGTGAGACTCCGGGAAGTGAGGATGGGCATCTAAGGATTCGGTTCCTTGGCTTCCGCGAGTTCAATCGCCTCGCGTGTCACGGCTTCCGGCTCCTCTTCGTGCAGTTCCCGCCTGATCGCGGCCGCCGGCCACAGTCCCTCTGGGCGCAGCAGCATCATCGCCACCAGCACGGCGCCGTACACGAGGAACCGAAACTCGCCCACCTCTCGTAACAATTCCGGTAACCCCACAAGCGCCAGCGCGCCAACGACCACGCCAGGGTTGCTGCCGATGCCCCCCACGATGATCAAGGCCAGAACGTTGATCGAAATCAGCAGCTGGAAACTATGTGGGAACACAGAGCCGACCATCACGGCAAAAATTGCCCCAGCGACCCCGGCAAACGCCGCGCCGAGACCATAGGCCAAGAGCTTGACCGCCACCAGGTTGACGCCCAGGGCTTGCGCCACATCCTCGTCCTCTCGAATCGCCATCCACGCGCGCCCGAGCCGCGAGTGCTGCAGCCGCCATGCGACGTACACGACCAGCGCCGAGCTCGCCAGCGTGAGGTAGAAGAGGTGCTCCGGCCCGGAGAGTTCAAACCCGGCGATCACTGGCTTGGGAATCTCCAACATGCCTTGCGAGCCGCCGAGCCAGGACCGCAGGAAATCCGAGGCCACCAGCAGACGTGTGATCTCCCCAAACCCTAGCGTCGCGATGGCCAGGTAGTCACCACGAATCCCCAGGATTGGAAGCCCAAAGATGACCCCTGCGATCAGGGTAAACACCACCGCCACCGGCACCGCGGCCCAAAACGACCAGTGCGCGATCCCGAGCGGACCCTCGGAGATGAGTAATCCCACGGTATACGCGCCGATTGCAAAGAACGCGACGAACCCCAGATCCAGAAGACCGGCGAGACCCACCTCCAGGTTCAACCCCAGGCCCATCAGCGTGTACAGACCAACGACGACAAGAACCTGCGCCACGAATGAGCCGCCGACAATGGGACTGAGCAACAGTAAGAGGATGAACAGCACGACCAGCGTGATCGCTCGCCCGGTTCTGCGGGCCCCCGGCACTTGCACCACCCGCGCCCGCCGTCTTGAGTTCAGGATGTTGGCGAGAGCCACGAGCGCGAACACCGTCAAGGCGCCTACTTGTGACGGACCCTCGACGTAGAGAAAGTCTCTCACCCGCGTCGGAAGTCCCTCACCCTGGAGCATCAGCTGCAGCAGTTCCTGGAAGAGGCTGAGTACGAGAGCCGCCGCGGTGCCGGCGAACACCGGCCGCCGCACCGACTGGGGCAGCAGCGCGATGCCTGCTCCGGCGAGCCCGGAAAGCGCGCCGGCGATGATGAGCAAGATCGCACCCGTGCTCGGGCCCTGTTCAACCGTGAGAATGCCGTAGAGCGCAGGCGACGCGTTGGGAAAGACGTTGCGCAGATTGACGGCCTGCCCCAGCAGCACGAGTCCACCGAGCATCGCCCCTGTGATCGCGCCCACAACCGTGCCCTGCAAGATCATCACTGCTCGCGAGCCGGCGGTCCGGCGGACCATCACGAATCCGGCCCCCAGTCCCGTGAACAGCAGAATCGCCTGGCCCAGGGAGATCACGCCCGTGATGACCAGGCGCTGGTGCAGAGCCTCGACGATGCCCACCATCGCCAGGAACACCGCTACGACGCCGAAAACCGCGCCTTTCTTGACCACGGTCGTGATCGTGTTGCTGCCGGGCTGCATTTGTTTTATGCCTTCTTAGCTGCCAGCCGCTCGCCGAGAATGCCCGACGGCCGGAAGACGAGGACCATCACCAGCATCGTGAAGGCAATCACGTCCCGGAGCTGATACGGGGCGACAATGCCGAGGCCATCCAGGAACAGCGCCGGG
>JAHZOA010000152.1 GCA_020028455.1 Armatimonadota bacterium
GGCGCGGAACGTCCGGCTCTTCCCTTCCGTCAGGCGGCGATTCACGACAAACTTCATCGCGTTGATGTTCGGAGTGGGTTGAACGTCGATCGTTACGGGATCGGTCACTCACTTAACCCGGCACCAAGCAAAATTCCCCCGGCCTCGCTGCAGCTCGGCCTCTGTGCAGTTGGCCCACTCCGTGGGCAATACTCGTGGTCTTCACACTAAACTGGGTATTCCGTCTAGGGATAGACTTCCTCCCAGCGTAGGATGTTCCGAGGGTCGATCACTTCAGGTTCACCGTGCTGACGAACCCGTGCGCCACGGACGAGGTGGGGTCCTTCGACTCCCCGTTGCTGATGGGGCTGGGGTTGCCGCCGACCTGCCACCGCGACGCAACCACGCCGGACTTGTCTCGCGTCGTCTCCGCCTTCGGCTCCGGCGAGGCGTGCCCGAGTATGCCATTCAGCAGGCCGCCGCGCATCTGCATCTCGAACAGTTCCACGATCGCGCGCTCGAGCAAGTAGCCCTGCTCCATCATGACCTTCCGCAGATCGTTGAGGTACTGCACGTTCGGGCTGGCGTACTGCTCGACGTACACCGCTAGCGTAAGTTCCTTCATGACAAGCGTTTCTGGATTCATTGCTTTCTCCTGTGCTCAAGACCTCAGAAGTCAACTTGAAAGTTGACGTCAGACGGGCACCTCCGGCGGCGCGCGCCTAACGTCGGCGTTATTTCAGGTTGATGGACGACCCTCTCCGCGTCGGCGGAACCGTCCGACGACCATTCCCGTTGAGCTCAGGATCGACCGAAGTCTTCTGCAGCTGTGGCGCAGGCTTGGGCGCAACCGGGGTCCCCCGGGAATTCGCGACGGCGAGTTTCTGGGGTGGTGCGGCGATCTCTTCAACAGCGGCCTCAGGGGCCATAGCGGGCGCCTGTTGACTCTCGGCTTTCATTTCCAACTCGTCCCTCAGCGCAACCGACAGATCGACCATGGCGCGCTTCAGCTGCAGCCGCAGGTTGCCGAGCTGTGCGCTCGAGCCGATCAGGATGGCGACCACGGGACCAAGCGGCGCCATGACGACGGCTCTGTCCTGATAGATGACGATCACCGACTCAGGCATACCGCAATCCACGCTCTCGCCCATGCGCTCGGACGTCATCATGTTGCTCGCGGCGTACGCGGCCAGCGATTCCAGTTCGATGCCATCGTCCTGGACGGCGCCCAGCACGAGCCCGTCCGAAGAGGTCAGCAGGGCCGCCTCCGCCGAGGCCTTTCCCTTCATGTCCTTGAGGATCTCACTCACGCGCTGTATCATGTTTGCTCTCTCCTCTCCCCATCCAGCCACGAACGCAGCGACAGATGGGTGTGGACGCTGTGTACAGCCTGACTTCGCAGTAATTGAGCTTCGCCCTCGGTGATGCCCAGGATCCGGCCCACATCCTTGAGTGTGATGGATTCGCAGTAGTGCAGACCGATGATGAGCTTCTGGCTCGGTGGCAGCGCTTCAATCGACCGCCAGATCTCCAAATTCACGGCACGCGACGCCGGCGCCCTGAGTGGAGTCGAAGGGCTCCCGATCTCACGGAGCAGCGCGCCGGGTACAGGTGTCGTGACGGTGCGTGCCCTGCCCGCAGCTACGGTGCGCAGATAGTCGGACATCGCGCCGCGGATACGCTGCTTTGCGAAGACCTCAAACGGGACCGCGCGGTCAGGATCGAACATCTCGATGGCCTTCATCAGGCCCATGAGGCCGTAGCGCTCGAGCTCTTCCGTCCTTGCGACACGCTGGTCAGCGAAGGACCGCGCCTGCTCCCGAACGAGTGGGAGATAGGCCTTGAGCGTGACGACCTTAGACTCGCTGGCTAACATATTCCAAGCGGCCGGCAATCTGCCGCACCCATTGGGCGACTGAGCCCTTGAACGCACTGGACGGCGCCAGCCCTGCACGCAGCTTCATTGTCAGTTCGTCCTTCGGAACCGTCAGGTTGTCGGTCAGGATCTGCGTGGCGATGCGCTGTACGATCCCCGCTGCCGTCTGCTGGTTCACGCCAGCGAAGATCAGGCCGAACCGGCCGTCTTCCAGGGTGGCCGCCATATCGCATGTCCGCATCGAGGTCCGGAGCCGCTCAGCGAACTGCTGGAGCAACTGACTGACCTCATGTCGGTCGTGCCGCCGGCCGAACGCCTCGATGCCCTCGAGCTCGATGATCGCAACGCTGAATTCGCCGGTTGGCCTGGCCCGCTGTAGCTCTTCCTCGATGCGACTGATGAAGTGCACGTGATTCGACAGTCCCGTTTGCGCATCAACATAGATCAGTTCCCGTAGTTGCGCTTCACGTCGCAGGGTCGATAGCGCCGTCCCGAGTGACTCGGCCAACCTTCCCAACCGAGAGAACTCACTGGCGGAAAAGGTCTGGTTCGATCGCGCCAGGGCCACGACGCCGGAGATGGTGCCGTTCTGAACCAGCGGGAATGCGAGATACGCGCGAACACTTTCTGCTGTGATCGGCGCTTCGTTCTGCTGTTCGGGATCAGGAATCACCACCGGCCGGCCCTCCTGGGCCACCCACGCCGACACACCGTTCCCGCGGGCAAATCGCACCGGCTCTGCAAGATCGACACGGCTGCCGAGGATGGCGACCGCAACCAAGCCGCCGCCGTCCCAGTCCGTGACGTACAACGTGCCGTACTCGAAGGGAATGGCGCGCTGTACGAGGTCGAGAAACCGTCGGTATGAGACGCCGAGAGGAAGCTCCTCGTCCGCCAGCTTCACGCAGTCCAGCTGAACAGCAATCTCCACCGCTTGCTCGGCGAGCCCACTGTGCGGCCCCGAATGACGATGCGTTCTGAGCCGGCTCTCCGCGTTTTCACCGGCCTCGCGCCGGCGTCGGTTGGTGCTTCTGATTGGGTTCACGTGATCCTCCATGTTCTATCCAAATGCAGTAGCAACCCACATGCCACGACACGGAAGAACGTTGAAGGTTGAAGGTTGAATGTTGAAGGTTACGTCAAATGCTCGGAGAACTTGCAGAGAAATTTGAAGGAAGCCCTTACCTCCAACCTTCAACCTTCAACTGGCAGTTAGAGGGAGGCGCGTCGTGGACGACGGGATCGACATCTCTTCGCGGTACTTACTCACGGTGCGGCGCGCGATCTTGATGCCCATCTGCGTGAGCTCGCGGGCGATCTCCTCGTCCGTCAGGGGCCGGACTTCCCGGGCGATGATCTCGCGGATCTTTTCCTTCACTGGAAGGGACTGGTCGAAGAACAGATCGAAGCTCACCACCCGGCCGTTTGGCATCTGGACGAACTTGCCATCGAGCGCGCGGCTCACCGTCGACTCGCTGATGCCAAGCTCAGCGGCCACCATCGCCTTCGTGAGCGGCTTCATGTGAGCCTCGCCGCGCACGATGAACTCCCACTGCGTGCGGATGACGGTCTCCACGATATTCGCCAGGGTCCAGTTCCGGCGCTGAACAGCTTCGATGAACAGCTTGGCGCGGCTCACGTAATCGCGGACGTGCTCCACCGAGCGGTCTGAGTACCCGCTCTTCGCCCGCCGCATCTGCCGCCGCAGGTCCTCGTAGAAAGTGTTGACGCGCAGCGCGAAGGCTTCTTGCCGGCAGAGCTCAACCGCAAAGCCCTCCTCGGTCTCGCGGATGATGACGTCGGGCCGGGCAACCTCCGAGGGCTGCAATCGCCCGCCCCCTTCCTGGTCCATGCGATACTGCTCGCCTGGATACGGATAGCACGTGGCCTTCACGTATTCGTGCGCTTCCTTGACCGCGCCCGTGGTCGCCTGCAGCTCATGCGCGACTTTCTCGAACCGCCGCGCGGCCAGGTCCGCAAGGTGCGTCTCGACCAGGCCCTGCGCGAGGCGGTTCACGGCGGAAGGCTCCATGACCTTGAGCTGAAGAAGCAGGCATTCTTCGACGGTGCGCGCGCCGATGCCAACGGGCTCGAATCGCTGGATGCGCGCGAGGACCGCTTCGACCTCCTCGACCTCAGCCGACATCTCCTGCGCCACCTGCACCGTCTTGGCTTCCATGTAGCCGTTGTCGTTGATGTATCCGATCAGCCGCTCGCCGATCGCGTGGTCGCGGGGTGCCAGGCCCTGCGCCTGCAGCGTCATCATGAGATGCTCTTGCAGCGAGATCGGTGCGGCCACGCGCGCAAACGGATCAAGTTCTTCGTCGTCGGGCGTCCACGTGGTGAGCGCCTGGCCTTCCTCCCCGTTCCATTCCTGCGACTCTTTGGGTTTGATCTCCTCGATCTCGAGCGCGGGATTCTCGGCCATCTCC
>JAHZOA010000153.1 GCA_020028455.1 Armatimonadota bacterium
CTTCGGACTTCGGATGCGCGTCGTACGGATGCGCCTCGGCGATGAAGCAATCGAGCTGACGGAGTACCTCACGCCGCGGGGACGGCCGATCCCGGTCGATTCACGGAGCCACGACCGCTGGTTTCAGCACATCGCGATCATCGTGAGCGACATCGATCGCGCATACGAGTCACTTCGCCAGCATCGCGTCGAGCACGCCTCGCCGGCGCCTCAGCGCCTCCCCGACTGGAACGTAAATGCGGGCGGGGTCCGCGCGTTTTACTTCAAGGACCCAGACGGCCACCCGCTCGAGATCTTGTGGTTCCCGGGAGGCAAAGGGGATCCGAAGTGGCACCGGCCGAGCAATCGCCTCTTTCTTGGCATCGACCACACTGCGATCGTCGTCAGCGACACCGCACAGAGCCTCCGATGCTACCGGGATACGCTCGGCCTTCGAGTGGTAGGCGAAAGCGAGAACTACGGACCGGAACAAGAGCGCCTGAACAACGTCTTTGGCGCGCGCCTCCGCATCACAGCGCTCCGGGCGCAGACCGGTCCGGGCGTCGAGTTCCTGGAGTACTTGACGCCGCGAGACGGGCGGGCAGTACCGGTAGATGCCCGCGCCAACGATCTTGCTCACTGGCAGACGACTTTGGTCGGTGAGGACGCCGAGGCGGTGGCACGGGGAATTCGCGGCAGCCCCTGCGCGATGCTGTCGCCTGGCGTTGTGGTTCCAGGCGACCGAGCGCTCGGGTTCGCGAAGGGACTTTTGATTCGGGACCCGGACGGCCACGCCGTGATCGTGGTGCAACCCTAGAGAGGTCTCGCTTGGTGTTCAATCTGTTGACCGCTTGGGCTAGGGATGGGTGTCGAGAGATTGACAGCGCTGTGTACCGCGCCCACACTTGGTGCTGCTGCTGCGCGGATTCTATGGCTGGTCGCAGCCGGATCACGCGCAATCACGGCTAAGCAGTACAACAAGGAGATCCATCATGGCGAAGGTGCTCAGGTGCGGCGACTTGGTGCCGGGCTGCAATGCAGTCATTGAAGGAAAAGATGAGGCCGAAGTGATGGCCAAAGGCGCGGAGCACGCCAAGACGGCGCATAAGATGACGAATATCCCGCCCGAGATGGCGGCCAAGGTAAAGGCGGCCATCAAAGAGAAAAAGTAACTCCTCCGAGCCTGACTCCAACGCGGGGGGTTGGCCCACACTGGTGCCGGTTTCCCCTGGGCGCTCGTAGCGTCGAAGGTGCCCGACTCGGAGCGCGGCCTTCGGAGGCGATCAATGCTGCAGATCCCAGGTCTCTTCGAAGTCGCAATTCTCGTGCGACACCTCGAGAGAGCCGAGACGTTCTCTCTCGGCGTCGAGTTGGCCTCTCGGTTGCGCAACAATCCACGGCTCATCTTCACCGCCATCATCGCGCGCACCGAAATCATCAATAGTGAATTGAAACAAGGTTGGTTCCGCCGAAAAGCCTTTATCGAGGAACTCACCAAAGGCGTCGCGGACGCGAAGAACCGGGTGAGGATCTACCAGTACAAGAGTGCCTTCAGCAGAAACTTCGGGAAGAACTTCGTCCACTCGAAGACGTGGATCTTCGATGATGAGTTCGCCGTGATAGGGTCCGCCAACTGCAATCGTCGGGGCATGACTCACGACAGCGAGGCCGCGGTCGGCGTGGCAAGCCGGGCGCTCGCGAAGCGACTCCGCGTCAGCATGCTGCAGAGCCATCTCGATGTCTCGACCGCCCCGAAGGGTTGGTACTCGGTCAAAGATCTCGAGCAGTGGCCGTCCGGCATCAAAATCATCGAGTCGTCGAAATCACCGCTCGAACGCTACGATCCCTACAGCCGGCACGACTCCTTCGGCCCAAATCCGGGCGGCGACGAAGAGGAGGAATGCTAACGCGTCCACCACGCTAGGCTGCTAGACGAGCCCCATTCTGCCGCTCCACACGGGAGGGCCGGTCGGTCGCTCGGGGGCATCCTCTTGACGCGACGCGGTTTCGGGTCCAGCCTCACTGCGTGCGAATACCCGGCCGAACACTCCACGGGACTGGAGGATTCCAACGATGAAACGACTAAACAGCCGGATGACGGTGATGGTGTGGGTAATGGTCGCATACGCGATGATGCCGGCGGTCACCCTCGGGCAGATGCAGATTCCAGGCGTCGGCTCGATGCTGCCAGACAAGGCGCAGCTCCTGGAGCAGGCGCAGAAGCTCGTAGCCGACCTGACCTCGATGAAGAGCGGCGGCAAGCTGGGAGCGGCCGATACCGCGAAGGTGGATTCACTGCTGCCCAAAGCTACCGCGGTGAACACTGAGCTCGCCAAGCCCCAGGTCGAGCCAAGCCGCCTGACCCAGCTCGCTGGTCAACTCGGCGATCTCCAGAAGCAGGTCGGCGCGCTCAAGGGTGTGATGAAGTAGCGCGCTCAGGGAGAACTCACACTGGTGTCGTTCCGGCCGTACCTTCGCTTTCCTGGGCGCATTCCACGCCGCCCGCCGTGTCGCGCTCAGCAACGGAAGGCGGAGGCGATGGCGCGGGCGACGAGACGGTCCAGTTCGCGTAGATCGAACGGCTTGTGCAGATAGCCGAATGCCCCCTCGATCAGCGCAGCGGCCTCCTTCCGGCTGTCCCGGTCTCCGCTCATCATGAGGACCGGCGCATTCACGCCAAGGTCGCGGACGCGCTTCAGAGTCCTATCGCTTTTCTCTTGGAGTGCCTCGTAAGATATCCGAGTCTAAGATGAAGTTCTGGCCTGAAGGCAGCATCATGACCTGGATCTTGTCGCTCAGCTTCTGAACCATGGCGTACCGCACCAGGTCCGGAGTAAGCGAAGCAGCCAATTTTCTGTTCGCCTCGGCCTCCTTCTCGGCGCGGAATAAAATGGCGCTGCCTTCTCCTTTGGCCCTTTCGATGGCCTGCTGAGCTTTGTGCTTTTCCCCTTCAATCTTTTGTTGCTCTTCCAGGGCGCGCTGTGTGGCTATCTGTTTATCTTCGATGGCTTTCTTGAACTCCGGATTGAAGTCGATGTTGTCCAGAAGCAAGTCGACCACCTCTATCGAAAAGGGTGACAGCTCTCTCTCCAGTCTTTCCCGGACGGCCTTTCTGATGTTTTCGCGGTTGGGTGCAATCTCGACGCTCTTGTATTTCACGGTTTCATCTTTGAAATTCTGAATGACCCTCGATTCAACTAGGACATTGAAAAAGTTGGGGCCGACGGTCCGATAGAGCTGTTGGATCGTTTGAGGCGAAACGCGAACATTTAGACTCGCTCTGACAAAGACATCCTGGCTTTCTTCACTGAAGGCGTTGAGCTTATCGAACACGCGACGCTGCACCTGGATGTTGGCAAGCAGGACGTCGCGCCAAGGCGCCACAAACTGGAGTCCCTCGCCGATCTGGCCTTTGATGCCGCCAAACTCATAGACGACACCTATATGGCCGGCCGGCACTTGGTGAACGGAGGCGAAAAAAGTGCTAAGGGCCATGAGTGCTAGGATCAAATACCCTCCCGAATGAAACAGGCGAGACTCGTGTTCAGAGCCTGCTGTCGCCAATTGGCAAGCGACTGTCGTGGAAGTGAGGCCGCTCGCATCACCCGGATCGTCCTTCCTCACCACCTTGCCGCTGCTTCCGCAGGAAGTCCTGTAACTCTTGCATCAGCTTTTCTGAGTCGAGCTCTCCGCTCGGGAGCGTTGGCTGCTCCTCGCCGGCCGTCGCGTCGTACTGCTGCTCGAGTTGCGCCACGTGCTCTCGGGTGGCGCGATTCCGAGCGACCTCGCGATCACATTGGGTGCGGAAGTCCTGGATGGCCTCGGCGAAGTGGGACATGTCCGGGCTCAGGTGGAGCAGGCGGGCGACATAGGTCAACAGCGCCTGGATCGCCGCGGGATTCTCGGCGTTTTGGAGGTAATGGGGCGCTTGCCCCATCAAGCCGAGATGCGACATGCCACGCTTTTCCGCGGCGTCCAGGACGACCGTGGAAATACCGGTCGGGCCTTCGTAGCTTGGACGACGATAGATGCCCCAGGCTTCGAGCAGCGACCGCGAGGCGGGGTCGGTGCAGCGTGCGGTGACTCGTACGGGACGGGTATGCGGCGCGCCAGCCAAGAGCGCTCCGAGCGAGACGATCCGCTTCACCCCACAGCGCTCGGCCACATCGAGAAACGCCTTCGTATAGGTGCGCCACCTCTGATGTGGCTCTCCGCCGCTAAACAGGAGGAGGCCGTCCCGGCCATCCCCTGGGGTCCACGCGAAGAACTCACTC
>JAHZOA010000154.1 GCA_020028455.1 Armatimonadota bacterium
TCACTGACATCGCTGCCTCCTCGTGTGGTGTCTGCTCTGCGACGACGTACCGCCTCGGGCGACGCGGTCCTCTTTCGATCGAGTCCCAGGGCGTGGCGTAGATCCACGCTCGGCTCTGTCGGCGGTTAGGCTGCGGTGAGCGCTGGTTTGTCCTCGGAGGCCTGATCACCGAGAACGAACGAGCCGCATAGAAGTGCAGCTCGACCCTCGTGACGAGGAACCCCACAGGCCCATGAGCAGGTACAGCAGGCGAAACACGATGGCGTGATCGTGCCCTGCTCCGGCGAAATGCCAGTTCACAGGCCGTGCGACGGGTTCTGGCAGCGTACAGGCGTCGGCCCGGGGGCAGCCGCGAATTAACAACCGGTGCGTCTTGAGGGCAGTTCGAAGCGGGCCGGACGCGCTTGGACCTGCTTTGGTGTTCACGCCCAGTCGGGCGATTTGTATCTTGGGTCGACTCTTGAGTCGGCCGAGGCAGCAAGGGCCTGCGGCCAAGCGTGAACAGCCTCACTATACGCCCTGACTCAGCGTAAGAGCGGACAATGCCGAGTCTTTCTTCGCTTTGTCCACGTTCGAGATCACGATGCCCTAGGTGAATGCGGATACGGTTCAACCAAACCACCCGTGCCGCGGAAACTGCCCATCGCCGCGTGGATCAACCCACCAAGCCATCACCAAGCCAAGCGGCCCAGCTACAGACCGTGTAACCGGACCATGTCTCGCCGACCTTGACTGATTTCGCCGGCGGGACCAGGAAGATCGCCCAACGCTCACCGGACAGCAGCCTCGGAAGGGTGCGAACGACCACGACCATCACATTGACAGGCAGGCGTCTTCCCTGCTCGCAGCCCTGACGCCGAACTTGCACCCTTCAGGCCGGGCGGCCCGCCATGAACAAGGCCGCCATGGTCGCCCGGGCGATCGAGGACGGACTCGTTCGGCCGGGGAGGACGTGCGCTGAGGTTTGACCCGCGTACGAGGGTCGTGACGGCTCCGTCGCGGTGTTGAGACCATTGGCCCAGTGGGCCAGGGGTGAGCCCGCCAAGGGGGAGCGCGGTCGGCGGGCCGGAGGTCACAACAGCCACCCGAGACCGAGGGTCCGTCCGGCCGCGCGCACACCACGGCCCCGGTGTTCAGGTGTCGGCCATCGTCGCGACGACGGAGGAGCGCGCCGACCGCCGCGCCGGGATCACGGATGCGAGCATGCCGGCGACCACGGCCAGAGCCACGTAGCCGGCGAGCTGCACCACGGGGATCGTGGGCGCCCGCGCCCGTACGCGTCGATCAGCTCGAACGCCGTCAGCCAGCCGCCAGATCCGGCGCCGCACCATCCTCGGCGGGCTCATCACCAAGTACCAACGAGCCGCGTGAAGACTGAGACGGCGACCCGGGAAGTACCAGGTCAGGGCCGTCGGCCGAATACTGGTACCCCAAAGGGTGCGCAGCCCGGCGCCGACCTCGGTCAGCGAGACGACCACGGCTCGCCGGTCGAGGGACAAGGCCATGTCGGCCGTGCCGCCACCCACTCGATGATCGATCTCCGGCCCGAGTATCAGCAGTTCACAGCACCGACCCTATTTCCGAGCCCCACGGGACACGCTGCTGATCGTTGTCAACCCTTGGCAGGGCTTGACTGGATCCATCGTCGACCAGGCTCTGCAGTGGTCATCGGACCGCCACCCCACCGCGGAGTCATGAGCCATGTGCCATCAAGGCTCGTCTCCGAAGAGGAACACGCTCTCGGCGGCACGAGGCTGCGCAGGCCGGCAGCGTCAAACGCGTGAGCGCGAGGCCAAGGCCCGCCGCAGTCGCCGGCCTGTCAGAGGATGCCCTGATGAATCAGCACGCCGACGCCGGTATTTAGTACCGCCAGCCCGGACGCGCCGACCAACCCCGGCTCGACACTCATCACGCCGGTGGCTACGAGCAGGATCGGGCCACCCAAAGCCGAGACGACAAGTGTCACCCGCCACCAGCGTCCGAATACCACGCCAAACAAGATCAGAGTCGGGATCACGGTGGGCCCTTCCGTGCCCAACATACGCTCATCAAGCATGGTCGGACGGCGACGAGCGCGTGACTAGCGGCACTTGAGGATGGCGATCGTGGACGGCTCCTGGTGGCATGATGCCGTTATGAACTGCAGCAACCGACGCCGATCCAACCTGATCGAGCGAGATCTTTCCCGTATCACGGTACGATGCGATTCGAGCGCCTCGTATCCACCGCAGACGTGCTGCATCAGTCGCTTAGGTCCGCTTTGATAGGTAGCATCAGTCAGGGAGTGCGACGAGCTTCGATCATCATACCTACTCACAACGGTGGGCACCTCCTTGTGTCCTGTTTGGACTCAATCTACAGATCAAATCTCGCCCAGACACTTGACGTTATCGTTGTCGACAATGCCTCGACAGACGACAGCTTTGAGGTCCTTACACGCTACCCTGAGGTCACTGTGGTGCGGAACGAAAGGAACGTAGGCTTTGCGCACGCGTGCAATCAGGGGGCAGATCAGATAACTCAGTCTGACATCTTGATCTTCCTTAACAATGACACGTACTCGTCAGGTAGCTGGCTCGCGCATCTGTTAGCCTGTTTTGACGCGCCGGACGTGTCGGTTGTGGGAGCCGTGCTCCATTATGCGAACGGGTCCGTTCAGCATGCGGGTGTTCATTTCAACGCGCGGGGAATTCCGCACAACATGCGTGTGATCGCACCCTCTGAAGATATGTCGCCTTACGACGTACAAGCAGTAACGGGTGCCTGCCTAGGCGTCCGGCGAGATCACTTCATTGATGTGGGGGGATTCGACACGCGTTATCTAAACAGCTTCGAAGACATAGATCTGTGTCTTAGGATACGGCGCACGGGTGGACGGGTCCAGTTAGCACCTAGCGCCCGTTTAACACATCTGGAATCACAAACTCCAGGACGACATGATTTCGACCAACACAATAGACAGTTGTTCTTGGCGACCTGGGGCGAGTCCGTCCTGCCAGACGTCTCCCGCGTGCGAGCGCGGGCCGAGGACCTTCATCGGATTGCGACTGTAATACCGCTTCCAACCAACGGCACAGCCTGCCCCCACAGGCTGCCACCTCGCTGGGAGTGGATCGCTCCTTCGAGCACGGGCGCAACCTCAACGTCGCCTCGTCAGATGCTCGAACGTGCAACCGGCGACTGTCTGGTCTTTCTCGATTGTTCAACGTATCGAGACTTTGAGTGGCCAGACCTGGCCTGCGCCTCTATAGCTACCAAAGACTTCCTCGTAGCCCGGTCGCCGACTGGGTACGCCTTTGGTATTCTTCTGCCGCGGGCTCTCGTGGAAGAAATCGGGCTACCAAACAAAATTGATCTCAGCAACTTACTAGGACGACTCGCGCACTTTTCGGGCGCACGCGCCGCCACAGAAGTTGGTTCAAGCACTCCTTGGCGAACCTATCGAGCTGTACTCGATCATCGGCGCATGCCTGGGTAAGCAAGGTTAAGCCTGGCCCGCGTGGGGGCCGCCAGCGTCTATTCAACGCATCGGTGAATTCATAGGTCAACTCGTACCGATAGCGTTGTTCATGGTCCGGCACGCCGACATGCAATATCTCGATCGTTGGCTCTCCTGACGGCGGCCTGCGTGGAAACCAGTTAACCGGCTCTTCAACGTTGTGCGGGCAGACGGTGTGTTCTCGCTCTTGCTCGCTCCCGTGATCGGATGCAGTGGAAGCGTTCGCGGTTTCGGTAGTGGCTTCTGTTTGCGGAATCCGCAGGCCTGTCTCTTGACCTGCTTGATCAGCCTGTTGGTGCCTTCGGTCGCTGCGTTCGTGAGCCCGGTTCGTAGGAACTGCAGCGTTTCTGGCCACCACGTCTCGATGGTCGAGACGAGGCGGTGAATCTCGGGGATATCCGTTGTGGCGCACCAGTAGTAGAAGGGCGCTGTTGCGTTGAGCGTTGGTCAAGATCGGGCAGACGTGAGTGGTGAAGTCGTTGACTCGTCCTCGCCCGTTGGGTGCCACCGACGTCGGCGTTCGCCGGATACCGGTTCCCGGCGGAGGTGATCATGGTCGCGGCACGCTGGTATCTGCGCTACAACCTCTCCTACCGCGACCTTGAGGAGTTGCTGGCCGAGCGCAGTGTCGAGGTCGATCACGTCAGCGTGCACCGGTGGGTGCAACGGTTCTTGCGACACGAGGTCGCACGTGGTGAGTGAGCTCGTCGAGGAGGTTCGGCGTATGTCGAAGACGTAGCTACGGGTCAGT
>JAHZOA010000053.1 GCA_020028455.1 Armatimonadota bacterium
CTGAAACAGTGGGGCAAAGGTTCGGGCAATGGAAACCTCATTGCGAACTGCTTGAAGGAAGGGAACCGGCGAAGAGGAAACGGCCGACTGGGGTGCACTTGATGTCCAAAGCATCAGGCCGCCGAGCAGCGTGCTGATGCTATATAACTTAGCCTTGGAGCCCATCCTCTCTCGCCTCGCCGAAGTTCGAAGAGAATTGAACCCTGACTAAAACCTATGCCCGCGGCCTTCCCCTATTCGCCCCAGTATATTAGACTCCTGCCCGGTTTGGGCACCGAAATACCACCTAACCTTTGCAAAGTTAAAGGCCTCCGGGCCAAAAGGAGCCTTTCCACCTTATGCCCGAGGCAGGGCTGGGAAATACCCTAGGCTGGGAGGAGATTACTGGAGATCTTCTTCGGCGCTTTTGACGATAGACTTGAGAAACTGCTGGTTGCTGGAGGTCTTGCGGAGCCGGTCCAGGATAAGTTCGGTCATCGCCACGGTGTCCAGTTGCTCCAGGCTCTTCCGCAGGACCCACACCTTGCGCAGCTCATCCTCGGTAAGCAGGAGCTCTTCGCGCCTCGTTCCACTCATCTTGATGTCGATGGCCGGGAAGGTCCGGCGTTCCTGCAGCTTCCGGTTCAGGTGCAGCTCCATGTTGCCGGTGCCCTTGAACTCCTCGTAAATGTGGTCGTCCATCCGGCTGCCTGTGTCAATCAGCGCCGTAGCGACGATGGTCAGGCTGCCGCCTTCCTCTATCTTACGCGCCGCCCCGAAGAACCGCTTCGGACGGTGCAGGGCCGCCGGATCGAGACCGCCTGACAGCGTGCGGCCGGAGGGGGGGATCACAAGGTTGTTGGCGCGGGAGAATCGGGTGAGGCTGTCCAGCAGGACAACCACGTCGCGACCACCCTCGACCAGGCGCTTGGACCGCTCCAGGACGAGGTCGGCCACCTGTATGTGCTCCTCTGGGGGTCGATCAAAGGTCGAAGCCACGACTTCGGCCTCGACTGACCGCCGCATGTCCGTGACCTCTTCCGGCCGCTCGTCCAGCAGCAAAACGATCAGGTATATCTCCGGGTAATTTGTGACCACCGCGGTGCCGATTTTCTTCAGGAGCGTCGTCTTACCGGCCTTCGGCGGAGATACGATCATGGCGCGCTGCCCCTTGCCGATCGGGGCGAACAGGTCCACCATCCGGGTCGTGAGGTCCGCATCGCTCTCCAGCTTGACCCTTTCGTGGGGGAACACCGGGGTCAACCGCTCGAAGTCGGGGCGGTTGCGGGCCTGTTCGGGGTCAAGTCCGTTGACCGCTTCGACCCGAAGCAGCGCGTAGTACTTCTCGTTATCTTTGGGCGGACGGACCTGTCCGAGCACTTCATCTCCGACCCGCAGACCGAACCGTTTGATCTGGGATGGCGAAACGTAGATGTCCTCGGATCCCGGCAGGTACCCCTCGTGGCGAAGGAAGCCGTACCCTTCGGCCATGATCTCGAGGATCCCCGAGCGGAACATCAACCCGGACTGCTCGGTCTGCATCTGAAGAATGCGCATGATGAGCTCCTGCTTCCGATAGCGTCGGAAGTTGGCGATGTTGAGCTCTTTCGCCAGATTCTGGAGCTCGTCCATGGTCTTCTGTTCGAGTTCAGCGATGGCGGCCAATGCCGATCCACCTCCACCAACTATGGATTATGGAATGCACGCACTAGGAGTTACGATGTGGTACTTAACTCACACTCTGGCCTTTTTCTTCTCGAGTTCCGTCTGGAGTTTGCGCCAGTCGGCCAGGAACTTGGCCTGACCGGACTCGGTCAGCGGGTGTTTGAACAGCTGCTCCATGACTTTAAATGGCAGGGTGGCGATGTCCGCTCCGGCCAGCGCCGCGGCAGTGACGTGGAGCGGGTGACGGAGGCTGCTCGCCAGCACCTGCGTTTTGAAGCCATAATTCCGGTACACCTGGACCGTCTGCCTGACGACATCCATGCCGTCGTGGCCGGCGTCGTCCAGGCGGCCCACGAACGGGCTCACGAACAACGCACCGGCCTTCGCCGCCAGGATCGCCTGGTTCACGGAGAAGGTGAGGGTGACGTTCACGCGGATGCCGAGATCCCGCAACTCCATCGCCGCGGTGATCCCTTCGGCCGTTGCGGGCACCTTGACCACGACGTTCTGGCTCCAGGTGACATAATCGCGGGCCTGCGTAACCATCTCTTTGGGATCGTTGCTGGTCGTCTCCACCGAGATCGGTCCCGAGACGATCTTCGCGATCTCCCGGATGAGATCGCGGTAATCCATGCCCTCTTTGCCGGCGAGCGAGGGATTGGTCGTGATCCCATCAACGAGGCCCCAACGTGAGCCGTTGCGAATCTCTTCGAGGTTGGCCGTATCAAGAAAGAATTTCATCGATCGTCACCGTGCTGTCGCTTCAATATAGGCCACGTCGCCCACGTCCCCGGCCTTCAGGAACTGCAGCTGGTCCCCAACCTTGATGTCTTTGAGCTCCACGGCGACATTGTTGCGGTAGACCGCGTGCGCTCGCGCGACGCGGAACGTGCGCAAGGCCTTCTGCTCGTCCTCGATCTGGATAATGGTGGGGCTGCCAACGCGCAAGTCTTTCAGCGTGCCTTTGGAGAAGTCGTAGCGCTTCTGCGTTTCCATCAAGGCGTCGAGGGCCAGCGCCACATCGGCGCGCGTGGCCGTCCGGGTCGGGCGGAACGCCCGGTCCGCACCCACGAGGACGATGCGCTTCTCGATCGCCGTTGCAACCGCTCCTCGCAGGGACACGGGAATCTCCGCGGCATCCGTCACATTAGGGGTCCCCGGCGTCTCACTCAGGCCGGCCGCCTTCACGATGGCGGCGGCCAGCTCTGCGCGCGTGATCTCCGCCTTCGGGCGGAACGTATTGTCCGGGAAGACCACGAGCACCCCGCGGTGGAACGCGAGCGACAACACAGTGGGGTTGCTCTTCGTTGTCTGGATCGCGGTGATCTCGTACCGTCCCGGTGGGACGGGTTCGTCGTTTTGATCGAGCTGCCGCCAGCGGGTCTTGTACTCGAACTTCGCACCGGCAGCCAGTGTGAGCGGCTCGGTGAGCGGCAGGAAGGCCCGTCCGAGCGACCAGCGGGCCACTTCGGTGCCCTGGGTGTCTTTGATAATGAAATCGTACAATTGAGAGTTCGCAAACTCAAACTTCGCGTCGCTCGAGCCGGTGTTGGCGATCGTAAACGTGAGTTCGACCATGTCGCTCGGTCCGTAGGTGGGCTTGTCCGTCTGCAGCGTAAACACGAGGGCGCTTTTCCGAGCTTCAACTTTCTGCGGCGTCGCGCTGCCCATACTTGCCATCGCTGTGACCGCGGACTGCGCCTCGCGCGGCACCTCCGCCCAGTCCTTGACCTCTGGAGCCGGAAGGCCCTGTCCCGAAATACCGAGCGCGCGCGCGAGAAACACGGCAAAGTCCGCGCGCATGACGTTTGCTCCAGGATTGAACCTCTCGCCGCTCACACGGATGATGCCCTTGGCCGCGATCCGTTCGATCGCCCGCTGCGCGGGAAGACCCTGAATATCCGAAAAGATGGCTCCCCACGCCGGCGCCGCAACGAGTGCGATCACCATGAGGAGCACCCAGGTGTGTACAAAACGATTCATTCGAGACCCCTATTCATCGAGATATTGGGATTGTCAGACGGTGGCTGCGGCACCACGAAGGCTCGGGGTGCGGTGCGTTCAAAACTACAGTACGCATTATACCTCAGATTCGTGCTCCCTGCCTTCGGCATCCCGCCACTGAACCCGGCACCGTGCGAAATTCCCCCGGCCTCGACCTAGCTCGGCCTCTGTGCGTCGTTGGCCCACTCCGTGGGCGATACTCGTGGTCGCCACTACATGCGCTCGGGGACGCGAATCCCCAGCAGGTCGAGACCGGTCCGCATGACGGTGGCGGCGCCCCCCACGAGGTGCTGGCGGCTCCGCCGGAGGTCCTCGTCTTCCGCCTGCAGCACCGGAATCTCGTGGTAGAACGTGTGGAAGAGCTGAGCGAGCTGGAAGAGATAGTTGGCAACGACATGCGGGAAGTACGTGTGCGTCGCGTCGTGCACGGCCTCGGGAAACCGCGAGAGATGCTTGATCAATGCCCACTCCTGGGCGCTCGCTGCCGCGCGGGCGTCGAAGGGCTCGGCGGGCGGTGCGTCACCAGCCTTGCGAATGATGCCTCGCGCCCGAACGTAAGTGTATTGCAGATAGGGCGCGCTGTCCCCCTCGAGGGACAACATCCGGTTCCAGTCAAACACAATGTTCTTTATGCGGCTCTGCGACAGGTCGGCGTACTTGATCGCGCCAACGCCCACGATCCGCGCCACCGACTCGCGCTCTGAGTCGGGGAGCTCAGGATTCTTCTCGTCGACGAGGGCGCGCGCTCGCTCGATCGCTTCCTCTAATACGTCTTGGAGGAACACAACACGCCCGCGCCGCGTGCTCATGCGGCCTTCCGGCAACCGGACAAGGCCGAAGTCCACGTGCACGTACTCAACATCCCCGAATCCGAGTTCGCGCAGCGCGGCAAAGAGTTGCCGGAAGTGGAGCCGCTGGTCAGATCCAACAACATAGAGAATCCTGGCAGGACGAAACGTGCGAATACGGTATATCGCCGTGGCCAGGTCACGCGTATGGTAGAGTGTCGCGCCATCCCGGCGCCGGAGCAGCACGGGCGTGGTGATGCCGGCATTATCTAAGCGGATGATCAACGCGCCCTCGTCCTCGACGGCGATGCCACGTGCGACGGCCTGCTCGATCACCTCGCGAGTTTTGTCCTCGTAGAAGCTTTCGCCCAGCGTGTGGTCAAAACTGACCTCGAGGAGATCATACGTCCGCTGAAACTCGGCCATGCTATGGCGGACAAATTCCTCCCAGAGGCGGCGGGCGTCTGGATCTCCCCGTTCCAGGCGGAGCGACCACTCTCGCGCACGGTCACGTAAGGATGGATCCTTTCCCGCTTCCTCTTCGAACTTGACGTACAGCCGAAGCAGTTCCGCGATCGGATCCTGCTCGTACGCATCCCCGTCCAGCCACATGGAGTAGGCATGGAGCAGCGCCCCAAACTGAGTGCCCCAGTCTCCGAGGTGGTTGTCGCCAACCAGCCGATAGCCTGAAAACCCGTGGAGCTTATAGAGGGCAGCCCCGATGATCGTAGAGCGCAGGTGTCCAACAGACATCGGCTTGGCCACGTTGGGTGCGGAAAAGTCGATCACAACCGTGCGGCCGGCGCCCTCCGCGTTGCTGCCGTACCGATCGCCGAGCCGGATGAGCTCACTCATCACCGATGACGCAAATGCAGGACGCGCCAAGGTGAGGTTGAGGTAACCTCCCGTCGCCTCCGCCGCGGCGAACGTTGGGCCAGGCTGAATGGCCCGCGCGAGATCCCCCGCGATCTCCGGGGGCGATTTCCGGCGCTGCGCTGCAAGCGGAAAGCACGGAATGGCGAGGTCGGCGTTGACTTCAGCCGGGGGCAAGACGACCGGCAGATCGACGGGCTCGCCGAGCGCGCGACGAACGGCCTCGAGCGCTTCGCGCTTCGCACGCGCGAAAGCGTATTCGGTCATGCGTGTATTATACGGAGGAAAATGCGGTCATAGGTCGTTGGTCGTAGGTCGTAGCAAAGACCACTGCAGACCCGGGGTTTTGCCTACGACCTATGACCTACGACCCACGACCGAAGTTATTGGCGCCGCTCGGCCAGTTTCACGATAAAAGGCCGACGAGAGCCACCTCGCACGGCCTCTAAACGCACCGTATCTCCAGGCCGTTTGTTGAACAGCGCGCGGATGAAGTCGTTCCAGTTCGCGACGGCCGCACCGTCGATCGAGACAATGATGTCTTCCGGCCGGATGCCCGCCGCTGCGGCCGGACCGCCGGAATCCACGTCACGAACGATGACGCCGTGATCTACCGGGAGGTTGTACTGCCTGGCGATGTTTGCATCTACGTCTCCGCCCCAGACGATGCCGACGTAGGGCCGCACCACCCGGCCCTGCCTGATCAACTGGTCCATGATGGCCCGGGCCGTATCGATCGGGATCGCGAACCCGATCCCCTGCGCCTGCTGCACGATCGCCGTGTTGATGCCGACCACCTCGCCTTTACTGTCGGTGAGCGCGCCGCCGCTGTTGCCTGGATTGATCGCGGCGTCGGTTTGCACGAGGTTCTCGATGACGAGGTTCGGCACTTGGATGTTGCGATTTAACGCGCTGATGACTCCCACCGTGACGGTGTGCCCGAGTCCAAAGGGATTCCCGATGGCGATGGCCATCTGACCGACGCGCAGCGCGCTCGAGCTACCCAATGCCGCTGCCGGCAGCGGCTCGGGCGAGTCCACCTTCAGCACGGCCAGATCCGAAAACCGATCAGTACCGACGATTTTGGCCGGTAGCGTCTTGCCCGACAGCAGGGTCACCTTGATCTGCTGCGCGCTTTCCACGACGTGGTTGTTGGTCAGGATATAGCCGTCCTGTCTCACAATGACACCGGACCCGGCGCCTTTCTGCGGGAACACGCCGAAGAATGTCTGCACCTGGGCCTCGGTGTCGATATTGACGACCGAGGGACGGACGCGCTCGGAGGCGCTGATTACGACCGACTCCTCGCGCTCGACGACCCTGGGCACGGTTAGCGGCGGCGTGCTTGTCGCGGGAGGCGCTGGGGAGGCAGCAGGCGGTGGCGTCTGCGCCGGTGCTGGCGTCGAGAAGTACCGTGGGAGGATCGACGTCCCCAGCACTCCGCCGATCACCGCAACCGCGATGATCAGGAGGAGCAATGCGCCTGGCGTGGAGCGTTGGTTCATTCACTTTCACCGTCCTTTGAATACGCGTGACTTCAATTATAGAACTGTGGGAACACAGGGAACATGGGGATCACAGGGAAGATGGCATACGCTATAATCGAAAAAACGCAATATTATCTTCCCCACTCTGGAGGGGTGCGCACGCCATGTTGAACTGGCTCCGGCGCCCCAAATACAGTTCCCTGCAGCGGCGCGACATGCCCGCCGGATTGTGGGCGAAATGCCCACGCTGCAACAACCTCATCTACCGGAAAGAGCTCGAGCGAAATCTCAAGGTCTGCCCCAAGTGTGGCTTCCACCATCGTTTGACGGCGCTCGAGCGTCTGGAGATCACTCTTGATCAAGACAGCTTCGAGGAAATCGACGCGGAGCTGACTTCGACGGACCCGCTGAAGTTCGAGGGGTATCCACAGAAACTGCAAGAGGCCAAGGAGAAAACCGGCGGGGCGGAAGCGGTGATCACCGGCGAGGGAACGATCGACGGGTATCGCACCGTCATCGGCGTGCTGGATTTCCATTTCATGGGAGGGTCGATGGGATCGGCTGTCGGTGAGAAAGTGGCGCGGGCCTCGGAACAAGCCCGCGACCGTCAGCTGCCGCTCGTCATGTTCTCTGCGTCGGGCGGCGCACGGATGCAGGAGGGGGCGCTCTCCCTGATGCAACTAGCGAAGACCAGCGCGGCCGTCGGGCGGCTGCATGACGCCGGATTCCCGTACATCTCGGTGATGTGCGATCCGACAACCGGAGGCGTCACGGCGAGCTTTGCCTTCCTCGGCGACGTCATCCTCGCAGAGCCCGGGGCGCTCATCGGTTTCGCAGGGCGCCGGGTGATCGAGCAGACGATCCGCCACAAGCTCCCCGATGACTTCCAAACCGCAGAGTTCTGTCTGAACAAAGGTCTCATCGATCTGGTCGTGACGCGGTCCGACATGCGCTCGACCGTCGCCCGCCTGCTGAGCTTCTTCGGAGCGCCAAGAGTTGAGCCCGTCCCGGTCGCCGCGGAGCCTGCGACCCCCGAGCCAGCGCAGTCCCGGTCCGGCAGCTCTGCTGCGGATGAGTGATGAAGGCGGCGCCCACCAGTGTTGCCTGCGCAGCAGGCCGGCGGCGTTGTTGAGGAGGCCGAGCCTGAGGCGAGGCCGGGGGATTATGTACGTTGATTGGGTCTGGAGCCGAGTTGCAACGAGGCCGGGGGAATTTTGCTTGGTGCCGGGTTAAGTAATGGCGGCCACCTTACCGGGTCCATCCACAGACCTCGACCGGCAGTTGCAAGACCTCGAAGGGGAGATCGAGCGGCTCAGGCGCCTGGCGCGGGAACAGGCGATCGACCTCGGAGGGGAGATCGCAACGCTCGAGACCCGCGCTGAGGATGTCCGCAAGAAGATCTATACGAACCCTTCCCCGTGGCACATCGTCCAGTTGGCCCGCCATTCCCAGCGGCCACGCTTGGTCGACTTCGTCGCGTCACTGTTTACGGATGTCGTCGAACTCCACGGCGACCGGCTCTTCCGGGACGACCCCGCGATGCTGGCAGCGCTGGCGCGCTTCGAGGGCCGGCCGGTGGTCGTCGTGGGCCATAACAAAGGAAAGGACACCAAGGAAAATATCGCCCGGAACTTTGGCATGCCCTATCCTGAAGGTTACCGAAAGGCCCTGCGCGTCATGCGGCTGGCCGAGAAGTTTCACTACCCGGTGATCGCCTTTGTGGACACGCCTGGGGCGTTTCCCGGCGATGAGGCCGAAGAGCGGGGACAGGCGGAGGCGATTGCCCGCAACATCGAGGAGATGAGCCGCCTCCGCACGTCGGTGATAGTCGTGATCACCGGCGAGGGTGGAAGCGGCGGAGCGCTGGCGATCGCCGTGGGTGACCTCACTCTCATGCTGCAGTACGCGATTTACACTGTGATATCACCTGAGGGATGCGCCGCGATCCTGTGGCACGATGCGACCAAGGCGGCCGAGGCCGCCGCCGCACTGCGACTTACGGCAAAAGACCTCCAGGCCCTCAAGATTGTCGACGAGGTCCTGCCGGAACCATTTGGGGGCGCGCATCGCGACCCCGAGGCGGCCATCACCTCGGTGCGTTCCGCGCTACAGCGTCATCTTCCAGGCATGGGACAGATGCCGGTCCAGGCAATGCTGGAGCGGCGTTACGCGAAATACCGCAGCCTCGGACAAATCGTCGCATGAATAATCAAAAATTTGATCTCGACCAAATCCGTGCTGTCATTAAGATCGCGAGCGAGTCGGAGGATATCGCCGAGCTGGAAGTGGAGTCGCCCACGCTCAAAGTCTCGGTGAAGAAGGTGGCTGGAGCCGTTCGCGCGACAGCGACGTCCAATCCCGGCGGGCATGGACCTGCGGAGACGATGCAGGTGACGATCCCCGCAGCACCTCCACAGCCCGCTCGCGGCGCAGCCGCGGCGCCCGGCCTAGCCGCGGCGCCCGCCGACCAACTCGTGCCGATCACGGCGCCGATGGTCGGCACATTCTACCGCGCCACCAACCCCGACGCGCCTCCTTTTGTGGCGGAAGGTGATGCCATCGAGCCCGGCCAGACGGTATGCATCATCGAGGCGATGAAACTGTTCAACGAGATCCAGAGTGAAGTGCGGGGCCGTGTCGTCAGGATCCTCGTCGAGAATGGCGCGCCCGTCGAGTTCGGTCAACCGCTGTTCCTCGTTGATACCGCAGCGTCCTAGTTCCCAACATGTTTCGTAAAGTTCTCATCGCGAATCGCGGGGAAATTGCCGTCCGCGTCATCCGGGCCTGCCGCGAGCTCGGGATCCGGACGGCCGCCGTCTTTTCGGAGGCGGACCGCCAATCGATGCATGTGCGCATGGCGGACGAAGCGTTCTGTATCGGCCCCGCTCCCCCGGCCGACTCGTACCTGAACATCCCCAACATCATGAGCACGGCCGAATTGCTGGGGGTGGATGCGATCCATCCCGGGTACGGTTTCCTCTCGGAAAACCCGCACTTCTCAGAAATCTGCCAGGACGTGAAGATCACGTTCGTGGGCCCGTCTCCAGAAGCCATCGCGGCCATGGGAAACAAGTCGCAGGCCCGCGAGCGAATGCGCGGAGCGGGAGTCCCGGTCATTCCCGGCAGTGATGGACCGGTGCGCAGCGAGAACGAAGCCCTCGACATCTCCAAGCACATCGGGTTCCCGCTGATCGTCAAAGCATCCGCCGGCGGCGGCGGACGGGGCATGCGGCTGGTGCACACACGGGAAGACCTGCGTCGTGCGATTCAGACGGCGCAGTCCGAGGCAGAGGCCGCATTCGGCAACAACGAGATCTACATCGAGAAATACGTCGAGGAACCGCGGCACATCGAGGTCCAGATCCTCGCGGACAAGCACGGAAACACGATATACCTCGGCGCGCGCGATTGCTCGATCCAGCGCCGGCATCAAAAGCTCCTCGAAGAGACTCCGCCGCCGGGGCTACGCGACCGGTTCATCCGGGTGCTCGGCAAAGCGGCGGCGAAGGCCGCGCACGCTATCAATTACACCGGCGCGGGGACGGTGGAATTCCTTGTCGACCGTGACGGCCACTACTACTTCATGGAGATGAACACGCGGATTCAGGTCGAGCATCCGATCACCGAGATGGTCACCGGAATCGACATCGTAAAGGCGCAGCTCCACGCGGCTGCGGGCGAGCGGCTGAACGTCAACCAGGGCGACGTTGAAACCCGCGGGCATGCCATCGAGTGCCGCATCAATGCGGAAGATCCCCGCTATGACTTTCGCCCGGCCCCCGGCCGGTTAGCGCAGTTCATCCCCCCGGGCGGTCCCGGGATCCGCGTGGATACGCATGCGTACGCAGGATACACAATCCCGCCGCACTATGACTCCCTCGTGGCAAAGTTGATCGCGTGGGGAACGAATAGAGCAGAAGCTATTGCGCGCATGCGGCGGGCGCTACAAGAGTTCGAGATTGCGGGCGTGCCTACGACGATTCCCTTCCATCTGATGGTGCTCGACAACGCCTTCTTCAGGCGCGGCGAAGTGTACACGAACTTCGTCCAGCGCCGCATCGATTTGAGCGCCCTGCAGCACGCCGCCGGCTAGCCGTACACAAGGATTCACCTGTACCGACCCGAAACAGTATCGCGCCAAGGGGTCGGGGGGTGTCGTATGCCATCGGTTCTAACTTCGTTGACGTTCGTGATCGCGCTCGTCATCATCGGTATCTTCATCTTGACGTCGGCGATCAAGGTGGTGCGGGAGTATCAGCGACTGATCGTCTTCCGCCTG
Organism: Armatimonadota bacterium; assembly: GCA_020028455.1. Classification (GTDB taxonomy): domain Bacteria; phylum Sysuimicrobiota; class Sysuimicrobiia; order Sysuimicrobiales; family Kaftiobacteriaceae; genus JACPRY01. The sequence continues at coordinate 11,076 of JAHZOA010000053.1, forward strand.
GGCCGGTCGAGCGGGCATCGCGGTCCAGGGCTCGTATTCCTCATCCCGGTCGTGGACAAGGCGGTGTGGGTCGACCTGCGGGAATTCTTCCTCGAGATCCCCTCGCAGACATGCATCACGAAAGACAACGCCCCGATCAACATCGACTTCCTCATCTACTTCAAGGTGCTCGAACCGGAGCTCTCGGTGATCCAGGTCGCCGATTTCGCGGGCGCTGCAAGGGGCATCGCCACGACCACGCTCCGCGCCGTGGTTGGCGATATCTCGCTCGACGACATGCTGGCCAAGCGCGAGCAGATCAACCAGGTCCTGCGGGCCAAACTCGATGAGGTCACCGAGCGGTGGGGTGTGAAGGTGACGACGGTTGAGATCCGTGAGATCCTGCCGCCGCGCGAAGTGCAGGAGGCGATGACGCGGCAGATGTCGGCGGAGCGCACCCGCCGTGCGGTAGTGACGGAGGCGCTCGGCACGCGGGAGGCCGCAGTGACCGTGGCCGAAGGCGAGAAGTCAGCGGCGATCCTCAAGGCGGAAGGCGACCGTCAGGCCGCGATCCTACGGGCCGAAGGCTTTTCGCTCGCCCTCGATAAGATCTTCGCGGTCGCGAAGAAC
>JAHZOA010000054.1 GCA_020028455.1 Armatimonadota bacterium
CCGTGAGCCCACGCAACGGATGGGGTGACAGCTGTGACGTCTTCCGCGGGAAGCTTGTCGAAGATCACGTAGCCGCGCGCATGACGCCCCTCGATCTGGGGCGTCGTCGGAGCACTCGTGGCGTGGAGGCCGAGCGGCGAGAAGATACGTCCCCGAAGTTCCTGGACAAGAGAGTGCCCCGTGACTTTCTCCACGATTAACCCCAGGAGAACGTACCCCGTGTTGGAGTAGGACCACCCCGCTCCGGGCGCAAACAGCGGCTTATGCCCCGTGGCCACTGCAACTCTTTCTTGAGGCGTCCAGGTGCGGGTGCGGTTCCGAACAAACTGCTTGAAGAAATTCTGGTCACTATAGAAGTCGAACACACCGCCTGTGTGGATCATCAGGTGGCGGATTGTGATCATCTCGCCGTTTGGCACGAGACCCGGAAGATGGGTCTCGACCGTGTCATCGAGGGAGAGCTTTCCCTCACCGACCAGCTGCAGCACGATGGCCGCGGTGAAACTCTTGGTGAGGCTGGCGATGCGAAAGCGATCGGTCGTGCGCATCGGCATCTTCCGAGCCACGTCGGCGAATCCGCGCGCGAGGCGGATTACCTGGTCGCCGTTTCGGAACAGCACGATCACCCCTGGGGCCCCTGCGGCGACAAGCTTGTCCATGTCGCGGCCTATCTTTCCCGCGCCTGTGGTTGTTGGACTTGAGCTTGCTCCTGAGAGAGCGGTGAGAGCAAGAATCAGGCTAAGTGCCGTGCCAGCCAAGACTCGTCTCAACCGTGACATGCCTCACCCCACGAATCGTGTCCCCCGACAGATCCGGCTATTGGGGAGACAGGTTGTTCGGGAGAATTGAGACGACTTCCTTCCGGCATTCCAGCCGCGAAAAACCCCAGAAAATGCTGAAGGGATCTAGATGTAGAGATCCGATCTTCGCCTCCTCAAGCCAATCCACGTCAAGGTCTCCATTGATGGCTTTCAGGGCACTAACCGCTTGACGAACAACGCCAAGGGGGTTCAACGATGGCCGTTCTGTGGCTCATCCTAATGGTTGGTGCGATCGTGTATCTAATGATCCACTCTACACCCGGAGCGCCTTAGGCGTTTCGGGAGGAAATCCGGTTCAGTTAGTAGATCCCTTGTGTGTTATTAGTTCCCCCAACCAACATGTTGGACTTCTGTGCGTCAAGCAGAGGGGTCAGGTCTTCACTTGCGAGTTGAGGGAGCCGAATACTCAATAGGTTCTGGCTGGATCGGATTTAGGCGATTACCTTCTGCAGTTTGGGACTCTGGGCGAGGAGCCTCGCCACTCGTGTTGCCGCCTGACTCACCGCGCTCTTCCAGTTGAACCCGAAGTAGTCACATATCTCCGAATACGCGAACCCGGCGACCCGCCCGGCCACGTATATTGCGAGATCTCGAGGAATATTCCGCACACCCCGCTGGGACAAGAAGAGGCGACCTGGTTCAACACCCATCCGCTCGCTGATCCTATCCGCTACGGCTGCGAGTGAAGGGTACTGGGGCGTCTTTTGCGCGCGAGGGTGTTCGGTGGAGAGCTTCGCTTTAGCTAGGGCCCAGATAGTGAACGCGCGGTCGCCGAGAAAGGGAGTCCACCTCTTGCGCTGATAGAATGCCTCCAGGCTGCGCTCGTTGCCCTCGGCGACAAAAACCTCGAATGCTTGCGCGTTTGCAAAGTGGGCGAGCACGATGCCTCGTGCAAGCCAAGTGGGCGCCACCCGCGCTCGATACAGGCGGTGACTGCTCCACACATAGGCACTAGGATCGTCTGCGTGCCGCGCTTTCACCGGGTTCAGATGAATATACCGAACCACCTGCAACAGATAGGCTTCGGCATCAACGAGGATGGACTTGTAACGCCCTCTGAACAACGGCCCATCTCGTTGACGAGCGCGGTTGAAGCGCTGCGTATACACCCCGTCTATGTGTCGCATCACGCGAGAGAGATTCCCCAGGGGCGTCTGAAGCAGGATGTGATAGTGATTTGGCATGCAGCAGTAGGCGAAGACCTTCACCTGCCACCGCTGGACGACGTCGGCCAGCAGCTCAAGGAAAGTGCGATGGTCGTCTGAGGTCACGAAGGTACGCCGACGCTCTAAACCCCGATTCATCACATGATAGTAGGCGCCAGGAAACTCTATTCGCAAAGGACGGGCCACAGCGAGTGGGAGCGTAGCAAACACGTCGGCGGAAAAGGATGACTTAAATGAGCTATCCACTTTGTCTCAAATGAAGACCTGACCCCTTACCGACCTCAAGCAGGAAGACCGAAAGGAAACAGCCGAGTATCCTGGGCGAGTCGCATTAGAACCGGAAGAGTTGCCTTCCCGTTCCCGGCCGAAAGATGGCAACCTCTATCGCGAGAGCCACCGATTCCAGGATGGCGACCATCAGACCGATCTCGTCGTAGGTCAACCTCACGGCACTTCTTGACGGACGGGTTTCCGCCGTGGGACCACCATAGGCTGCCTCCACAGCCTCTCGTCGCGAGTTTACGCGGATACCTTTCTCGGTTCTGAATTCGTCCGAAGTCGCAAACAAAGCCTCAACCCGTTGGGTATCGGTTGTGCTCGTCACAGCGAAAAAGCCAAGGCGGTCCCAGTAATGCACCTGGAATTCACGAGCGAGATCCTGGGGGCCCACAGCGGGGCCCACCCGGTTGGGAGGACCGTTGATTTGCGTTAAGTCTGCGATAGTCATCATGAGCGTCCACTTTCCGATTCGTTGGCCCGGCACGATCAGTTTGTCATCGGGGACCTGGGAGAGCGCAGGCGAAACCAATGGCAGAAGGACAACAAATGTTAGGAGCGCCATCGTCTTCATGGTTCTCCCCTCCAGTGGCTGGAGTTCGAGGCCGGACGGCTAACGGCCCGCCGGCGCCGACCTAAATGACTCCAAGAGTGCCGCCGATGGTAAGAAACAGCTCGTGGGGGAGATACCTCCCCACACCCCCTCAGGCCGCGGGTTCAACTCACCAATGACCCCCAGAAAATGAAAACGGGGAAGGCAACTACACCCACCCCCGTTTTCATTTTCTGGGGTGACCGACGGGACTTGAACCCGCGGCCTCCTGGGCCACAGCCAGGCGCTCTACCAGGCTGAGCTACGGCCACCACTCCGCGAAAATTCTAACATAATGACGCGGAAACGCGGAAGCGCGACTATGGAACGGAAGCATCGGGCACGTCCATAGTGGAGGTGTCCCCGATGCACAACAGCACTATCGCCACCGTCCAAGCCCGGGTACTGAACGCTCGCTGGTGGGTCCGCCTTACGACTGCCAGCATGATTCTCAGCGTCGCCATGCTTGTCGTCGGTTGGATGATAAGCATGACGTTGCTGGTAACGAGCAGCCGGCTGCTCGAGGCTGTCTTCGCGCTGCCGTAAGCGTTACTGTCCGATCGTCCTGAGGGCTTCTCCCAGGAGATCTGCGACGCGTGTGGCTGCGGTCTTGACCCGCGCTAGATCTGTGAGCTTGAGCGTGTCAACGGCAAGCCGATCGGCTTGTCGTGCAAAGTCCAGCGCTTTTGTCGCATCCGCTCGCCCGCGTGCGCTGTCTGCCTGAAGGTCAGGAATCAAGCCGGTCCCCTGCCCCTGACATGGGTTGAGGGCCTTTGAGTTATAGTTCGCACCCTTGGAGCCTTCTATGCAGTTGACGACGTGAGCCAGGTGGTCAATCGCTCCCCCAAACGCCTCCGAGCCGGCCGCATTCATCGCATGCGTTCTCGCCGTCCGTAACTGCGGAACGATGCCTCCACCGACAGGAGTAGCGTAGTCGTAGTCGCCCCCACCTCCACCTGATCCATATCCCTGCGCGAATACGACCCCGGCCATCGCAAGTGACGACATGACAAGAATTCCGACGACAAATTTCATGTGCGCTTCACCTCCATTCCTAACCTGCGACTAAACCGTAACGGACGCATCACGGACGGGTGATCTTTATCGGAAGGTTGACCCCCCGCAGCTCAGCCGTCATGAAGTGCGATGGCGCGGCCATGAGCAGGCGGTGGATCCGCAGTGTCTTGAGTCCAATCCATCCCGCGAAGGACGCCTGTGGTTCGACTGTTTCCCACAGCACCACCTGACAGGTCTCGGATCCGCATTGTTCCGAACGTCCCATGGTGGCCGCACCAGTCTGTCCAAGGTAAGGAACAAACGGCCCTGAAATGGCCAGCGGCGTTGGCAACATATCCTGTTTCCACGCGCTATCTCCCTGACGCAGATAGCGGCGTGAACCGATGATAATGCCCTCAACGTTCGACGAGGTCCGGTAGTGCAACCGGTCCGGCTGCGCTCCCTCGAACATTGTAACAACCACGTTGCCGGTACCGTCCGTCGTTTGTTCCACTGTACTCCAGGTCTGAACTGCCTCCAGCGTCGCCCGTGCGCGTTCCAACAAGCGAATCGCGGATTGATTCCGTTCAGGTGCCAGAGCCCCGGCTAGCAGAGGAAACCTTATCACCGTAGCGGCTGAAGCTCCTGAGCGAAGGCGCACTTCGATCTCCCACATCCTACTGTCAGTGATCGTTGGGCCCTCTCCTAGAAAACGTCCCTGGCCCGCAGACGCAAGAGGCAGAACTTTGGAATTCCGCTGCGTGCCTAGGTCTGTGAGTGCGATCTGAACGTCAGGTTCGGATCGGGCGCCCGCCACCTCAACCGCGAACTCTGTCGCGTCGAGCTCCTGCGAAACTGCTAGGACGACACGCATGGCTCCTGCGATGCCGGCGAGGCGCACCGGCGGGCGTGTTGTGGTGGAATAGGATACTGAGGCAGGAGGTGTGATGGTCAGGACGGCTACGGCGAGAAGAATCCCGGTCCCCAGGACGATCTCGGCACGAGTGCTCAGCAGGAAATTTCGGCGGGTCCCGCCGTTTGCGCCTCCGGCGATACGGGGCCGTAGCACGAAGCGATTGACCGCACCGAGGACAACGACCGGAATCACGAGCAGGAGCTTGACGAACAGTGCGCGGCCATACAGTGTCGCAATGAACGCGCGCAGCGCCGGAATGTGCAGCCACGAGCTATAGATCCCGGTGAGAACGAGGATAAGTAGGCTCCACCCGGCAACCTGCGAGAAGCGGGGAACGATCCGGCGCGCGAGATCGCCGCGATCTCGCGCAGATGTGCGGGCAAGCACAACACCCAGCGGCAAGAGACCGCCAACCCACGCCGCGGCAGCGATGAGGTGGCACCAGTCGATAGCGGCGGCTACAGGGCCTCGTCCAGCGGCATGTGAGCCGACGGTGATCGCACCTACCGCCATGAGTCCGGCGACAGGAGGCGCCCAGGCCCCCTCAGGGAGCTTGAGGTTTGGGACCAGCGGCAAGATCAGCGCTCCCACGGCCGTGATGACCCCGTAGACCGTGGCCACAAGCAGCAGCGCGACGAGATGCGCAAGGTGACGGCTGCCGGTGGCGACGTCCGGGTTCGAGAGCAGCGCAAAGATGACCGCCATCACGGCAAGCCAGATGACGGATGCCAACTTGAACACGCGCCCTCGAGGAGTCGCCGGCACAAGGAAGATCACTGCGAGGATCGTCCGCGCCAGCGCGCTCCAGCCAGCCCTGGTATCCAGGATCATCCCCGCGATCACGCCACTAAACAGGAGCTCAGCGAGCGTAAGGTCGAGGAGTTCCGCCGCCTGAAGCAAGAACTCTGCGATCGCCGAAACCGCCATGACTACGGCACTTCCTATCACGATCGGACGGAGTATGCCCTCAACGTCGGGAAGAGAGGCAGCCGGCCTGATAACCAACCACTGGAAAAGTGCCGTACCGGCAGCGAGCAGGACTGCGGCGAGCCCGATCCAGCGAACCACGGCACGGGTGACGTTGATGTCTCCGCCACTTGCAACTTGATCTTCTTCGGCCACCGGCGGCACTGGCACGTCCGCGGGCAGCCGGCCAGGAGTCGTCACTGAGGTCGGGGCCGCCCGAACCGTAAAGCGGAATCGACCCGTTGTTGTGTGCCCGTCGATCTGAGACAGGACGCGCCACCGCACGGTAAGTGTTCCGGAGCCCTCGTTCAGCGGAACGGTCATAGTGCGCCCGTCGGAGGCCACAACTGCGCGCTTGCTTCTCGTTCGTCCGGCGGTGTCCACAACCGTCGCACCGCTATAGACGCGGTCGACCGGTTCGCTGAAGACGAGCGTGGTCGTCTTCGGAGGACTCTTCACAATCGTGCCAGCCCGCGGGGAGGTCCGCTTCAGGATCCCATGACCGGAAACATTTGAGGTGAAGATCAGCGCCAACACTACGAGGAGAAGTGCGGTCGTGATTCTGCCTGTCATCGCGCGGGGGGACCAAACTCGACGACAATCGTGTCGCCATCTCGCGGGACATAACGCTCGTAGGCATCAGAAGGCTTTCCATTGACGAGAAGGCGGAGCATTCCGGCGGTCCCGTCCGGGCAGCGATCCCCGTTCCGGTAGCGCGTGCCATCGGGAAGCTCAATGCGATCCTGCGCAAATACCGCGCCGGCACTTTCGAAGAAGCGCCGGAGGTTCGCGTTTCTCCCCATTTCGCTGCGGCTCTCAGGGTGAATGTGAACGACGCCGTCGCCATGGGTGTGGACTCCACCCTGGGTATACGGGAACTGTGGCCGCGGAACGCCGCAGATGATCACTACATACCGAGCATGCCAGTGATTACCTCGACGGGGAGGTTCATCGGCACCCGCCATCACGATGAGGGCGATAAACACACCCAACCCGATGACGGCGAGGCCAATCCAAAAGAACCGTTCGCGACCGTGGCCTTTGCGAATGCTGCGCGAGTCTCGCGTCATTCCTGATGCTCCCGAGTTGAGGCGCAGGCAGGCGCCGTGTTCCCAGCGAACTCTCCCCGCGACATGAGGATCACGTTTCTCTGGCCCGCCCTTCTATGGGGATTGTTGCTCATCCCACTCCTTGCCATGCTCTACGTCCGGGTTCTCCGCAGGCCCGCGCGCCATCCTGTGACTTTCTCCACTCAAGGTACGCTTGCCCATGCGGCAAGAGCGTCCTCACGCTATCGCCGTCATGTCGGGCCCGCACTATTCGGAGCTGCCGGTATATTGCTCGTGCTTTCAGCGGCGCGGCCGGTGGCCCCGATTCCCGTGCCGGCAGATCGAGCGGCAATCATGCTCGCCCTCGATGTCAGCGGCAGCATGCGCTCGCAGGACATCTTGCCGACTCGCCTCGAAGCGGCGAAAGCCGCTGCGAGTAGTTTTATTGATTCAGTTCCCGACCGGGTCCGGATTGGGCTCGTCGCGTTCGCAGGTTTCGCGACGGTCCTTGTTCCACCGGTCACTGAGCATCAGCGCGTCAAGGACGCAATCGCTGGACTGGGATATGCGCGGCGCACCGCGATCGGCGAGGGACTTCTGGAATCGGTTGCTGCGCTTCCAGGACGCGTCCGTCCCGGACCTGACGGTGCGCTTCCGCCGGCTCTTCCCCAGCCGAAGCCTTCTGGGATCGTTGTACTCCTATCTGACGGCAACAACAACTATGGCATCGCGCCGCTCGACGCCGCAGAAATCGCCCGCCGGCAGGAGGTGACTGTCTACACGGTCGGCATCGGCCAGCCCATGTCCACGGGAGCATGGCAAATCGGAGGCTCACTCGATCAAGAAACGCTGCAGTCGATTGCGACAATTACAGGCGGGACGTACTATCACGCCTCGTCAGCAGAGGGCCTTCGCCAGATCTATCGCAGGCTGGCGCGGAGTGTTGGATGGGAGCGGCGTCCCATCGAGATCTCCGCGGTGACCGCTGCGGGGGCCGCCGTCTTTTTCCTCGCTTCCCTTTCGCTCTCGTGGCTCCTAGTGCACCCCGCCGGTCTGTAGATTCCTCAGCGCGTCCTAATTACGACGAGTTTATCGACGCCTGATTCCGCCCCCCACACCTCCCCGGGGCGTCCAAGAATCTGGCGCACGTTCGCCGGCGAGCTCGGAAGGCGGAAGACCTCGAACGCTTCCCGCGCGGGATCAAACCGCACCATCGCATTGGCGCCGAAATCACTCAGCCAAACCATGTCGCGATCGTCGACGTACACGGCATAAGCCATAGGATTGGCGCCGGGTAGACGCCATTCACGCCAGCGATTCGTCGCCGGATCATACATCCCGAGCTGCCCTGCATTCCATTCACTGACCCAGATATGGCCTTTCGAGTTGGACCACACGCGCCGGGCTCCTTGTCTGGCCGTCGGAGGATTGATGACAGTGGCCGCGCCTGAGTTCAGATCGATCCGCGCGATATGATTACCCGCCAGCGACGCGTAGTATACGTTGCCGTCCGGCGTCGTGGCGATGCCGTATGGACCACGGCCCTGAGGCGCGTCGAACACCTCCACGCGTCCCGTCCGAGGATCTAGCCGGCCGTAGATGCCGCTCTGTCCCGTGAACCAGAGCACGCCGCGTCCGTCGAATGCCGGAGTGTTGAGATTAGACCGCTCGCGATTTGACGGCAGCGGGAACCGCTGCACGCGTCCTGTCGCGGGATCGACTCGCACGATCGCGTTGAGCCCGCCATCCGTGATCCATGGCGCGCCGTCAGGTCCGACGACCACACCGTGCGGCAATGATCCCTCACCGAGCTTGATGTGACGGGTCTGGCCGCTCCTCGGATCCAGGTAACCCAGCTCCCCTGACCTCTGTGCGGTGTACCACACGCCGCCATCCGTGGCGGGTGCCACATCGTGGGGTCCGCTGCCTGGCGGGACAGCGTACTCTTGCACCTGTTGCGCCGGCGCACCGACAGCGGCGGACACGGCGACCATCACGACAAACCATGCCATGTTCATCAGGCGAATGTGTCGCATGCGGTTACCTCCACGAAGGATAACGCTCCAGTTCGTCCGCGGGTTTAGTCAGTAGCTCCTCGGTTTGCGGAGAGATTGGGCAGGACGCGCCTCGCCACGACCTCGAGACCATCGAGGTCGTCGAGATCAAGCCACTGCAGCATGATCCGCTGCAAACCTGCCTCTTCGAGCGAGCCAAGCTGATCGACGACCGCGGATGCAACTCCGACGACGACGCCGCGATCTTGAAGTTCCTGTTCGGTCTTGCCGCGTGCCTCGAGCTTGCGATGCAGATCGTTGTCGTCGCGTCCAAACGCCAAGCCCGTCATCATTGACCGGCGGACGTCGCGCTTGGAACGTCCGCGTTGCTCGAGCAGTCGGTCCAACCGCGCATTGAGTTCCGCATACTTCCTCGGGGGCTGAAACGTCGCATTCCATTCCGTTGCATATCGGGCGGCAAGCGGCAGCGTTCGCGTGAGACCGTTTCCCCCAATCAAGAGGGACGGCCCGCCGGGCCGCTTCGGACGTGGCAGCAGCATCGCCTCCCGCAACTGGTAGAACTTTCCATCGAACGACACCGGCTCATCCGCCTGCAGCAATCGAACGATCACAGTGAGCGACTCCTCAAAGCGCGCGAACCGCTCACGCAGCGGAAGAAGATCGAATCCAAATTTTGCATGCTCGCGTTCCTGCCAGCCTGCGCCGACACCGAGGGTCAGCCGACCGCCAGACAAATCATCGATTTGCGCCCCCATCCGCGCAGTGAACGCGGGATGCCGGAAAGACGCAGGGGTGCACAGCGGCCCGAACTCAATACGCGTGGTATTCGCCGCCAGCCACGCAAGAGAGATCCAGAGTTCGAGGGACTCCTTATCCGGCGGACTTGCGTTCGTGAAATGGTCGGACCGGTACAGCCCCACGAACCCGAGGTCTTCGACCGCGTGGACGATCCTCTGCCAGCGCGGCCAGGTCAATCCGTTTTGCCCCTCGATCATGATCGCAACTTCCATGGTGATCTATCCCCAAAGCGCGGGCTTCGTGGCCATAAAAAACACAATGACCACCACCACAACCGCAACGAGGATTCCCAGCCCTGTGCCCCGCGCCGCAAGGTGCTTGTACTCTGGCGATTGCGGACCAGCTCGCTCCAAGGTCGCGATCTGCTTCCTGAGGAGTGGCGTATAGCCGAACAGGCCGAGTGCAATGACGGCCGCGTACAGAACTAACGAGGACAGCAACCACGGGGTCGTCCACGGGATCTTTCCCGTGTACAGCATCGCAAGGCCCGTGACGAGCAGCAGACCGAATGATGGGTTTGCCACACGGTCGTCGAGGATCTTGACGCCACGGAGCACGTACGCCAGGTGCTGAGGTTCACGGCCGGCACGCGTGAGCCAGACGCCGTAGGTGATGTTGGCACCGACGGCGGCAATGGCGAGCAAAATGTGGAGAAATTTCAGGAAGACATACAGGGTCACCGGCGTGCCTCTATTCCCGTGTACAGTTCGTTCGTCTTGGCCGCCATGATGAAGTCGTTCCGGTGGAGGCCCTTGATCTTGTGCGTCCACCACGTCACCGTAACCCGGCCCCACTCCGTGAGAATCGCGGGATGATGTCCCTCGGCCTCGGCAATGGCTCCGACTTTGTTCGTGAATGCCAGCGCTTCCACGAAATCTTTGAACCTAAAGGTCCGCTCCAGTCGCTTGATCCCCTCTCGTTCCACAACCTTCCATCCAGGCACCTCCGGGCGGTACCGTTCGATTTCGGCGTCGGTGAGGGTCGGCTCGCCCTCGCGACAGGCGACACATTTCATTTCTGTCAGGCTCGCCATTGTGCTGACCTCCCTTATCTGGTCCATTCAATTTCACCTGATTGTCGCCGCTTCCCTCGCAGTATTTGGTACACTTCTCCCACGCAATATGGTGCTGGCGTAAACATTGCCTGACGCACTCACACTGGTACACGTCCCACTTCCGCCTCGTCAGCAGTCGGCGGGAGTGCCATTGCTGCTTCTGTTGCACGGTGTGGGCAGCAACGAGCACGATCTCGTCCAGCTCGCGCCATATCTCGACCCTCGATTCTTCGTGGTCAGCGCGCGGGCTCCGATCACACTCGCGCCCGGCATGTACGCCTGGTTCGAAGTTCAGCTCGATCCGGTGCGGCCGATTATCAATCCACAACAGGCCGAGTTCAGCCGTCAGAAATTGTTGACCTTCATCGACGAGGCGATAGAGACATACAGGATCGATCCCTTGCGTGTGTATCTGATGGGATTCAGCCAGGGCGCCATCATGAGTTTCAGCGTTGGCCTTACGCACCCTGAGAAGATCGCCGGCATCGTCGCGATGAGCGGCCGCGTGCTGCCCGAGATTGTGCCGCACATCGCCGCGCCAGAGGCGCTGAGGGACCTTCCGATCTTCGTTGCGCACGGAACCGAAGACCAGGTGCTGCTGATTCACCACGGCCGCGCAGCTCGCGAACTTCTCCAACGGCTACCGGTCGCGCTCACCTATCGTGAATATCCGATGGGCCACCAGATCTCGGATCAGAGCCTGGCCGACATCGCCGGCTGGCTCACTCAACGCCTGGACGAACCTCCTCGACCGCAGCGGAACCAACGGTAGGTGGGTTTTCTTTCCACAATATGGGGAAAACCAGTGTGTTATGAGAATCTTTGCCACCACCTCGGGGTGACGGCCGTGGTCAGCCTGGAGACATGATCGAAGGGATGCCGGTAGAAGAAGCGCTCGCCACCGTGCAGCT
>JAHZOA010000155.1 GCA_020028455.1 Armatimonadota bacterium
CAAGATGCGCCGGGACATGCAGATCATCTTCCAGGATCCGTACTCATCGCTCAACCCGCGCATGACCGTCGGCGACATCATCGGCGAGCCGCTGGAGATTCATAACTTGGCCCGCGGCAAGGAGAAGCTGCGCCGCGTCCAGGAGCTGCTCGAGGTCGTCGGCCTGTCCCCCTACCACGTCAACCGTTATCCGCATGAGTTCAGCGGCGGCCAGCGCCAGCGCATCGGCATCGCGCGCGCCCTGGCCGTGAACCCGAAGCTCATCATCTGCGACGAACCGGTTTCGGCGCTCGACGTATCGATTCAGGCCCAGGTGCTGAACCTGCTCCAGGAACTTCAGAAGGAGTTCGGCCTGACATATCTGTTTATCGCGCACGACCTGTCAGTCGTGAAACACATCTCCGACCGCATCGCCGTGATGTATCTCGGAAAGATCGCGGAGGTTGCCGAAGCGGACGAGATGTTCGAAAATCCCCAGCACCCATACACCGAGGCGCTGCTCTCGGCGGTGCCGATCCCGGATCCGGGGATGCGCCGCGAGCGGATCATCCTGCCCGGCGATGTCCCCAGCCCTGTCAACCCTCCGCAGGGCTGCCGGTTCCACACGCGGTGCCTGTATGCACGGGAGAGCTGCAGCGTGAATGAGCAGGTGCTGATCGATTACTGGGGCAACGGCCATGAGGTCGCGTGCGAGGTCCTACCGTTCAGACACCAGCGGAGCAAGGCCGCCGTCGTCAAGCAGTCCGCCAGCTGAACGGATCACATCTGGGAATGGGGAGGCCGGGTGGGATGCCCGGCCTCCCATGTTAGGATGGTTCCGGGATTGAGCGATGTCCATCACGCCCTCGATCGTCAACCACGTCGCGCGCCTAGCCAGGCTCGAGCTCTCTCCTGAGGAACGCGAGCGCCTGGTGCACGAATTGGCCGCGATCCTGGATCACCTGGCGAAGCTGAACGAACTGTCGACGACCGGCGTTGAACCGACCTCGCACGTGATTCCAATGACCAACGTCTTTCGGGACGATACTGTGGGGCGGTCACTCCCGCGCGAAGCCGTCCTGGAGGGTGCGCCGGAGCGCGACGGAGAGTTCTTCAAAGTCCCTCCGATCATCGAGACGGAGCCCGAGCCCTGAGTGAAGCGTCCGCCACAACGCTGCTCTCGCGGCTGGCCCGCCGCGAGATCTCCTCAGTTGATCTCGTCCGTGCCTGCCTTGACCGCATTGATGCAGTGGACTCGCGCGTCCACGCATTCCTGTCCGTGGACAAATCGTCGGCACTCGATGCGGCCAGGCGCTGGGATGCGCGCCGGGCCGATGCAGATGCATTGCCCCCGCTTGCCGGGTTGCCGGTTGCGATTAAAGACATCATCTGTTCGCAGGGTCTGCCGACGACGTGCGGCTCGCGGATTCTCGAAGGGTGGCGGTCGCCCTACGATGCAACCGTCATCACGCGGTTACGCGAGGCCGGCGCGATTGTCATTGGCAAGACGAACCTCGACGAGTTCGCGATGGGTTCGTCGACCGAGAACTCTGCGTTTGGGCCCACCCGCAACCCATGGGATCTCGCACGAGTCCCGGGTGGCAGCAGCGGCGGATCGGCAGCGGCTGTGTCTGCGGATATGGTGCCACTCGCGCTTGGCACCGACACGGGCGGCTCGGTCAGGCTTCCGGCCGCCTTTACCGGGATCGTTGGTCTAAAACCCACCTACAGCAGGGTTTCCCGCTACGGGCTGGTCGCGTTCGCCTCATCGTTGGATCAAATTGGTCCGCTGGCCCGGACTGTGGCAGACGCAGCGCTGTTGCTCCAAGTCATCGCGGGAAGGGACCCCCGTGATTCCACTTCCGCGGACCTCCCCGTTCCCGATTACTCGGCCTCCCTTCCTGATGGCGTGAAGGGGATGAAGATCGGCATCCCCCGCGAGGCTATCGGCGCGGGACTCCAGCGAGAGGTGAACGATGCGGTGCTTGCCGCCGCCCGTGTGTTGGAGCAGGCTGGCGCTTCCCTGATCGAGGTGTCGCTCCCGACCATCGAGTATGCGGTGCCCACGTACTACATTCTCGCGCCATCCGAGGCCAGCGCGAATCTGGCGCGGTATGATGGCGTGAAGTATGGGCTGCGCGTACGCACGCCGGACATCCACGCGATGTACGCGCGTACGCGCGGCGAAGGGTTCGGCACTGAAGTAAAGCGGCGGATCATGCTTGGCACCTATGCGCTCTCTGCCGGATTTTACGAAGGGTTCTTCCTCAAGGCACAGCAGGTGCGCACGCTCGTCCGAAAGGATTTCACCGTCGCGTTCGGCTCGGTAGACCTCGTGTTGATGCCGGTGGCGCCGACCGTGGCGTTCAAGCTTGGCGAGAAGGCCCACGACCCGCTACAGATGTACCTGACCGACATTTACACGATTCCCGTGAACCTGGCTGGCCTTCCGGGGATCTCGGTGCCCTGTGGGTCGGCCGACGGCCTGCCCATCGGGCTGCAGTTGATCGGCAAGCCGTTCGATGAAGCGACGGTGCTGCGCGCCGCCCATACTTACGAGCAGTCGACGGAGTGGCATAAGGCGCGCCCTCAACTAACGTGAATGGTGAATCGTGAATCGTGAATAAGTACACTGTACTACTCCGCTGTTCATTCACCATTCACCATTCACCATTCACGAGTCGTTCATGAGCGAACGGACGACAGCGATCGCATACGAAGTCGTCATCGGATTAGAGATTCATGTGCAGCTGTTGACGGATTCGAAGATGTTCTGCGAGTGCGCCACAGCCTTTGGGGCACCCCCGAATACTCAGACGTGCCCTGTCTGTCTTGGACTGCCGGGCGCGCTGCCGGTCATCAACCGCAAAGCAGTTGAGCTCGGTCTCCGTACAGCCGTGGCGCTGGGCTGCCGGGTCCACGGCACCAGCCAGTTTCACAGGAAGAACTATTACTATCCCGACCTGCCGAAGAACTACCAGATTACGCAGTATGAATACAAAATCCATCCCCCCTTGGGTACGAAAGGCTCTCTCGAGCTTACGGCTGATACTTCCCCGCGGCGGATTGGCATCCGCCGCGTACATCTGGAAGAAGACACCGGCAAACTGGTGCATGTCGAACAGCACGGCCAGATCTTGCATTCGCTGATCGACTTCAACCGGAGCGGCGTGCCGTTGATGGAAGTTGTGACGGAGCCGGACCTGCGTTCACCAGAACAAGCGCGTCTGTTCCTCGGCCGCCTGCGATCGCTCCTCCAGGCTATTGGTGTGAGCAGCGGCAGGATGGAAGAAGGAAGCCTGCGGTGTGATGCCAATGTGTCGTTGCGCCGTCCCGGCGCGGAACTTGGCATTCGGACCGAGGTCAAGAACATGAACTCGCTGCGGTCCGTCGAGCGCGCCCTCGCGTTTGAAGCCCAACGACAGGAGCAGCTCCTGGACCGCGGTCAGCCAGTCGGGCAAGAAACCCGCCATTGGGACGAGCGGCGCGGGGTGACGTTCTCTTCTCGGACGAAGGAAGAGGCGCAGGACTACCGCTACTTCCCCGAGCCCGACCTAGTGCCAATCGCTGTCGGGAAGCAATGGATCGATGAAGTCCGCGCGTCGCTTCCGGAACTGCCCGACGCCAGGCGCCAGCGGTACGCGTCGGCCTACAGGTTGTCGCCGTACGATGCGGGCCTCGTGACCTCCTCGATGCCCTTGGCGATCTTTTTTGAGGCGACGGTGGGACACTATCCCCAGGCCAAGACCGTGGCCAACTGGCTCGCCGGCGACGTGGCAGCGTATCTGAATGCCGAAGGCTTAGAGATCGAGGAAACCGCGCTCACCCCGAATCATCTCGCCGAGTTGCTGCGTCTGGTGGACGCCGGCACGATCAGTATCCGCACTGCGAAGGAGATTCTGCCGGAGATGCTGCGGACCGGCGCGAGTGCCGAACAGTTGGTCGCCGACCGCGGCCTTGCGCAGATCAGCGACACGGCTGCTGTCGGCAGCGTCATCGATCGAATCATCGCCGAGCATCCGGGCCCGGCATCGGACTTTCACGGGGGGAAGACGCAGGCGCTAACGTTCCTTGTCGGACAGGTGATGAAGAAGACACGTGGGCGTGCCAATCCGGAGCTGGTGAACCGGCTCTTGCGGGAGAAACTGCAGTCATGAAGAGACGGGAACGCGCGAACGCGGGAACGCGGGAACGCGCAAAAACTCTGGTCCAACGAGGTCGCGGGACCCCGGGCTCCAGCCTCCGAACTCCGGGTGCTGAGGGTGGGGCAGAGGGCCACGCTGAGGTTTTCTTCAATGAACGTCGACGGCGCTGCGGTTGCATCTAGCGGCGCGCAGCAGATTGCTGTTCCCTTTGCGCTTCCCGGCGAAGAAGCCGTAGTCGAAATCACGCGCGGCGGCAAAGAAGCTGTGGGCAAGATTGTCACGATGATTCGGAAGGCCGCAGAAGCCGCCGCGCCCCGCTGCAGGCACTTCGGCCGGTGCGGAGGGTGCCAGTGGCAGCACCTCCCCTACGACGTTCAGTTACGCCACAAGACCACGCTGGTCCGGGAGTCGCTTGCACCAGTCTTGCGAGGTCGACATGTTCCTGTCAGGGATGCCGTCGGTGCTTCTCCGTGGGAGTACCGCAACCGCATCCAGGCCGCGTTTGACGTCAGGCAGCACCGGATTGTCGCAGGCTACTATGCGATGCCCGAATCGGCCCCACCCCTCTCCCCTCTGGGGAGAGGGGTTCGGGGAGAGGGGGATGGGGTGAGTGGTGACGAGCGAACAATCATCAATGTTCAAGAATGCCCCATCCAGCATGCCGACAACGTGCGGCTGTTGACCGCCGCGAGAGAGGCGATCGCCGAACTGGACTGGCCGGTCTACGATCGCCAATCCGGCCGTGGTCTGGTCCGCGGGATGGTCGGACAGGTCGGCTTCGGCAGCGGCGAAGCCATGCTCGTCGTTTCCACCACCGCGGAGGTGCCTGATCGGATGGCCCTCGTGCACGCGGTGCGCCGGCGCATTCTCAACCTGACAAGCCTGCTGCTGTCCGTGCAGCCTCGGCACACCCCAGAACTCTTGGGTCGCATCAGCCTCTTGTGGGGGCGTCTATACATTGAAGATGAGATTGCGGGGCTGGGAGTCCGGCTCTACGCGTCCGCATCGGTCCCGCCAAATCCACGAGCCATGCCGCTGTGGCTCGACACCATTGCACACGGCGTTGAGGCGACTCCGGACGCAACGATCTTCGACGCGGCATGCGAAGAAGGCTTTGTGCCGATCGCGCTGGCGCGAAGAGGGGCACGCGTCGTCGGCGTCGCACCGGATCGCGATGCGATGCACCGGGCCTGGGAAAATGCACGACTCAATGATGTGGACAGCGTCCTGTTCTATACCAGAGCGCCATCGGGTGTGCTGGCCAAGCTCCATGAACGCGGACAACGCTTTACAAGTCTCCTCGTGACTGGCCGGGGCGCGCCCGCGCTCGAGCCGCTATTTCTTGAGGCGAAGCGAACTGGTATCAGGCGCGTGGTGTGCGGCGCACATTCACCGGCCCGACTGGCGCAGAGCCTCGGGGCGGCCATGAACGCCGGATACCGCCCGGTCGAGATTCAGCCGGTGGACCTGCTGCCGCAAACGAGCCGGATTCATTGCGTAGCGACTCTGACCAGGGAATAATGGGCAGGATGAATCGGAGGTCCACGCCGATGTCCGTTACGGTCAAACACACCTTCCCTGGTCCCAAGTCCAAAGCGCTCCTCGATGAGAAGAAGCGGTACGTTTCAGACGCCATCGGCATCCACCTGCCGGCCGACATCGTCAGCGCCAGCGGCGCGGTGCTGACCGACGCCGACGGCAATACGTTCATCGATCTCGCCGGTGGGGTTGGCTGCCTCAATGTGGGGCATTCGCACCCACGCGTCGTGCGGGCGATCGTCGAGCAGGCACAACGATTCACGCACACCGACTTCAGCGTGGCGCCGTACGAGTCATATGTCCGGCTCTGCCGCAGATTGTGTGAGATCGCGCCCGGATCAAAACCGAAGAAGGCAGCGCTGTTCAACTCCGGCAGCGAAGCGGTCGAGAACGCCGTCAAGATCGCTCGCGCGGTCACGGGACGGCCGGCGGTGATCGCGTTTCAGGGCGCGTTCCACGGTCGCACGTATATGAGCCTCTCCCTGACCAGCAAGGTTGAGCCGTATAAGAAAAATTTCGGGCCCTTCATGCCTGAGGTCTATCGCGTTCCGTTCCCGTATCCGTACCGCAGCCCAGAGCCCGACGCGACACGCTGGGTGATGGCACACCTCGACGAACTGTTCACGTCTCATGTGCAGGCGGATCGCGTGGCTGCGATCATCGCCGAGCCGATTCTGGGGGAGGGCGGATTTGTCGTGCCCCCGCCGGACTTCTTGCCCCGGCTGCGTGCGCTGGCCGACCGGCACAAGATCCTCCTTATTGCGGACGAGATCCAAACGGGTATCGGCCGGACAGGGAAAATGTGGGCCGTCGAGCACGCCGGTATTGAACCCGATTTGATGACCGTGGCAAAATCGATCGCCGCCGGGCTGCCGATTTCTGCGGTCGTGGGTCTGCGCGAGATCATGGATGCGCTCCCTGAGGGCGCCATCGGCGGTACGTACGTCGGGAACCCCGTGGCGTGCGCGGCAGCTCTGGCAGTGCTGGATATCATAGAGGAAGAGAACCTGGTTGCCCGCGCGGCCGTTCTGGGTGAGCGGATCATGGCCAGATTCCGGGTCATTCAACAGCGGTCACCGCTCGTCGGCGAGGTGAGAGGTGTCGGCGCGATGGTGGCGATGGAGCTGGTGAAGGATCGAGGTACTAAGGTGCCGGCCGTAGCCGAAACCAACGAGATCATCCGTCGTGCGATGCAGCACGGCGTCCTGCTCCTGCGGGCCGGCCTGTATAACAACGTCGTGCGCGTGTTGATGCCGCTCGTGATCACCGACGATCAGCTCGACGAAGCGCTCGACGTCCTCGAAGCTTCGGTCAGGGAAGTCTCAAACGAGTTCCCGCTTTTGTAGTGGTTAGCGGCCTGTTACAATGACCCGGGAACCATTGCCGGGGTTTCGAACGCATGCCCAGTCAGTTCGTCCACTGTCACCTTCATACCGAATACAGCCTACTTGACGGTCACAGCCGCATTCCCGCGCTGATTGAGCGCGCCCGCCAGCTCGAGATGCCCGCGATCGCGGTGACGGATCACGGGGCGATGTATGGCGCCGTCGAGTTCTACCTCCAGGCAAAGGCTGCCGGCATCAAGCCGATCATCGGCGTGGAGGCGTATGTCGCCGCCCGGAGTCTCCACGAGCGTGATCCACGGCAGGATGCCAACCAATCCCACCTTGTCCTGCTCGCGACGAATGCGGAGGGGTATCGAAACCTCATCAGGCTCACCACCATCGCGCACCTCGATGGCTTCTACTACAAGCCCCGCATCGATCGCGAGGTCCTCGCCCGCCAC
>JAHZOA010000156.1 GCA_020028455.1 Armatimonadota bacterium
GCCGAATCAGCTGCGAGCCCGGCTGGAGTCCGATGACCCGATCCGGATCATCGACCTGCGGGCGGCAATCGAGTACGAGGTCACCCGGCAGATCGTGCCGGGCGCGATTCGCATGGACCCCGAGGAACTCGACGATCGCCACGCAGAGATTCCGCGGGATTGCGATGTCGTTCTCTATTGTACGTGCCCCAACGAAGCGACTAGTGCGCGCGCAGCGCTGGCGCTCAAGAGGCGGGGCATCGAGCGCGTGTTTCCACTAGAAGGCGGCTTAGAAGCCTGGGTGTCGTGCGGCTATCCCGTAGACGTTTCGCCCTGACGTGCAACACAGAAGAAACACAAGGGCATAGTGGAAGTCCGGATGGTTCAGCACACCGCCGTGACCTCGATCAGCCCTCCGTGGTTCGAAATAATGTGCCGAGTCGTTCTGGCGCCGAATCAAGCAGCCTCGGCCGACTGCGGCGGGCGATGCCACGCGAGGAACCGAGCGGCCTCTTGACGTCCCAAATAGCGGTTGAGAATGGCTGGATTCACGCTGGTCAGGTCGACCATCATCAACGCGTCCAGCGCGTCACCAAAGTTTGGATCGACATTGAATCCTATCAGCCTGGCGTTCAGCTTCAAGTACTGCCGCAGCAAAATCGGTAAGCCTTTCCCGTCGGCTTCCGCTTGCGCGACGAGCCGATTCGCGTCATCGATCGATTGAGGGATCGCCGACAAAAGGGGCGCCGCGGGCTTGACGGCGCTTGGATTGATCGCCTCCACCAGCTCGGCCAGGTCGCGATCGAGATGATTCTGCTTCAGAAATGCCATTAATAGCCGCTGTGAGCTGTCGCAGTACCGGGAACTGATGCTGACCGGTCCAAATAGCACACGGTACTCCGGGTGACGCACCACGAACTGGCCGATGCCTTTCCACAAGAGCAGAAGCGCGTTGTAGTTCTTCTGGTATTCGGCGCGGATGAACGAACGGCCCAGTTCCAGAGCGGGGGACAGGCGCGCAATCAGACGATCACCGTATCGAAACAACGTTCGCGTGTAGAGGCCCTCCACGCCGTGAGTTGCCAAGATTCGATCGGTCTGTCCGATGCGGTACGCGCCGACAATCTGGCGGCGGTCGAGGTCCCATGAGAAGAGATGGAGGTATCGGTCGTCGAATTCATCCAAGTCCACATTGCGGCCGGTCCCTTCACCGACTGCGCGGTACGTCACCTCACGGAGTCGTCCGATTTCGCGGAGCGCTGACGGTATCTGTGTGGCTTCGGTGCAAAACACCTGGAACGCCCCGCTTGCGACGAGACACGATTGGTTTGATAAGCGCGCGATTTCTGTTGCTATCGAGTCCGTCCGGGTCAAGCCGGACACGACGTCCGACTTGGTCGGCGCGTCCGCCTTCAGGCGGCCCTCGTACTTCAGTCCCTCTACGGCGCTGCGAATGACGTGTGTCGCCTTTGCGGCGTCGTCAGTGGCTCCCGCAAGGTCTCTCGCGGCCAGCGGTTGGGCGAGTCGCACCGTGATAGCCCGACCGCGCTTCTTCAGCAACTCGCGCGCGAGGAGGGCAGTCCGGAGTGCCGGGTGGACGCGTCCGGCTGCGTAAAAAAATCTGCTGTTCACGCCTTCGACGAGCGCAGGCATGACCTGCGCGCCGGTGGCAAGCACCATCCGGCCGATGGTCGGCCGCCACGGCGAGTCCGCGTACGATTCATCAGGTCGGCGCGTATGTGCGACCTCGCCGGCAGGGAATACGATCAGTGATCCGCCTCTTTTCAGCCACAAATGCGCGGCCCGGAGGCCGGCCTGACTGCGGGGAGCGGCGCTCGGGCCTCCGAAGGGATCCACAAAGAAACAAAGCTCCGCCAGTTCAGGGATCCGCGAGAGCAGATGGTTAGCCAGTATTCGAACGTCCGGCCTGGCGTGCCTGAGGACGCACGCCAGCAGCAGCCCGTCGAGTGCACCATGCGGGTGATTCGCTGCGATCACCAGCGGACCGCGGTCCGGGATCAAGCCAAAGTCGTGCGGTGACACGATCGGGTGTATGTCAAGCGTCTCGAGCACACGACGCTCAAATGACGTGTCGGGAGCCGCCTGCGCTTGCACGTACAGCGCGCGGTATGTGTGTAACTGCATCAGCCATGACAGGAAGGGCCGCGCGGCGGCGAGCGCTGCGCGGCGTAAGGGCGCGCTTGGTAGGCCATCGATTTGAAATGGATCGCCCAGCATGTCTGCGCGTTGGATGTCGCGACGGTCGACAAGGTTACCGGGGCCCTCCGTACGCGTCGGAAGGCTTGGTCATCCTCTGAGCGGATTCGGGTGATCAGGGCTCATCTCATGAACCGAGACGGCACATCGGGGGAAGCCAGCGGCCCCGGACCCCGCTCGGAAGCGGGGCCTCGGAGCCTATGAAGGACACGCGACGACACACCGGTCACTGGCTTGCCGATCTCAAGGACGTGTGGGCGCCCACAGAACAGCTTCATCGGGACTCATGGGTTGCCCTGTCCCGACAGCAGCGTGAGCGTGTAGCTCACCGACGTGTGCGAGTGCGGCTTGAAACGGAGCGCCTCGACGATGCTCTGGCCGGGGAGCAGGACGCCGTCGGGCAAGAACTCGCGGATGTAGGGATCGCCGGTACTCGTCCTCCCGCTGGCGTTCTCCAGCTCGACTTGAAAAGAAAGCCCTCGAGCGATCAGGAGGAGATGCGTGTCCACGGGCGACGAACTGTTGTTCGTGATCCGATAGACATCCTCCTGCCGGCCACCGCCAATCTTGTTGGAGGCGACGAGCGCGATGTCGACCTGAGTGGTCACGTCCAGGAACTCGAGCCCCATGTCGCGCCGGGAGAGGGCATCGTCGTTGTCCTGCGGCCGGCCGCTGCCTGGCCGGCCGTCGACGGCACCGAGGGCAGCGAGGTCGGGACGGTACACCGAGTAAGTCACGTCGCGCTCGTGCAACTTGATCGCGTCCGTCGTGGAGTTCGGATCGAAGTGCACGAACGCGGGATCGTACACGGCGTTCTCGATGAAGTCGGTGAGATCGTCCACTTGATCGTCGCTCAGACCCAGGCCGCGCGGCGAGCCGGGCCCGCGGGGGTGCGAAAAGCGGGTCGTGAACGAGCTGGCCGCGGCGGCCTTCGCGTTCTGCGGCACACCGGCGTTGAAGTACCGCACCACGTCCTTGACGCTCGTGAACGAGCCACTGTGGAAGAAGAATTTGGCGTCCCTGATCTGCCGCAGCGTCAGCGTGCGGAACTTGAACGCGTCGCTGTCGCGGAACGTAATCTCGCTCCGGCCCTCATCGAGGTGGTTGGGGTCATTCCTCGCCGCGCGATTCAGGGCCTGGACCGGGTGGTCGCCTAGCCCGAGGTTGAAGAAGTTCTGCTCCACGAACTGGCCGACGCCGGCCAGGTCGGGGTCGGTCACCTGCTTGTTCAGCATGGGGCCGCTATGGCAGGTGTAGCACCCCGCACCGCCGCTCGGCGCGGAGGTGAAGAACAGTCTGGCACCACGCCGCTGTGCGGGCGTCAGCGCGCCGTTCTGACCGGCCAGGAACCGATCCCAAGGCGTGTTTCGTGTGACGACCGTGCGCATGAAAGTGGCCGTCGCCCGGACGATGGTGAGGTTGTTGATGAGATTGTCGCAGGCGCCAGCAACAGGAGCAGACTCTGGCACGCACCCTGGCGCCATGGCGGCCTCCGCGGGAAACGCGTCGCGGAAGAGCTTCCGATAGACGGGGATCTGCTCCAGCACGGCCGACTGGAAGCGCACCGGGGTCCCCGGGCGCGACGGATCATCGTCCAGCAGCCGGTGAGCGTCGAGCAGCAGTAGCGCCACGTTCTCCTGCGCCGGATGCTGGAACGGATTGAGGGCCCCATGCGTCTGGTCGGGCTCGCCTGCCAACCCCCCGAACAGGAGCCGGTTGTTGAAGGCGGCGCCGATGATGCTCAGCGGATTTCGCGCGACGCTGTCCAGGGCATCGAGCCGGCCGGTTGCCAGCAGCCGAACCGCGGCCGGCCGGGTATCAGTCATATCGTCCGGATACAGATCTTCCGGCAGAGGGCGGCGGCCCCGCGCGGGAGTGTTGACCTCCGTCGTACCGTCCGCGAGCAGGTAGATGTCTGTCAGCGTGGGCAGCGCGTCCACCAGCGCGTCGCCCGGGAAGAGAGGGGTCTGTCGCAGGATCGGCATGTCCGTAAGCGGCCGCCGGC